>JAKUSY010000501.1 GCA_022451445.1 Planctomycetota bacterium | reverse complement strand
CCGCAGGAATTTCAACACCCGCTCGGGCTTTGTCTCTATCACCAAGGTCGGCAACCTGGAGGTCGCCCCCCGCCCCACCAACCTTGATCCGATAGATGCCAGCAGCCTCGATCCTCGCATCGGCCGGCGCGGACAGGTCATCACGGCTTATACCTATAGCACAAAGACCAAGGAACCCGACCTCAAGCTTGCCCTCACGCGCTACAACCCCGTCGCGCTGGCCGAGACGGCCGTGAACCTCCATCACATCAGGGCCGTTCTCTCCAGGGATCCCTGCAAGCTGCACGCGATCGCCACCCTGCTGGTCCAGAACTCCGCGGCCCAGTACCTCGAGGTAAACCTTCCGGAAGGCGCCAGCCTCCGAAACGTATTCGTCAACGGCTCCCAGGCGACCACCAAGCAACGCAAGGCGGGAGAGAGTGACCTGATCTCGATTCCACGCTCCAGCGGCCGAAAGGCCTTCGTCGTGGCCATCGACTATGACCACGAGCTCTCCGATTCCGCTATGGGCTCCCTGGGCAGCCTGGACATCGAGACCGTCTCCATCATGCAGGCCCCGGACAAGCCCGTCCCCGTACAGAAAATCGAGATCGACCTCTGGGTCCCCGAGGAATTCGCCTACCTCTCCTGGAGCGGCAACCTCAAGCGCAGCAGGCAAGGACGCCCGACCGCCCTGTCAAAGCTGGCTCATATTCTCCGCTCACCCCTGGCCCTTGCCGAAGGAGACTCGCCGCATCCGGATCCAGCCGGGTTCGGCGCCAAGGAGGCCTTCGACAGGGAGACCGAGAGCAAGTCGCTCTACTCATTCTCCTGTATGGCCAGGACCGGCACGCTCGGCCTGTCCTGGACGACCCCGACCCTGCTCGTTTTCACCGATGTCGTGCTCTTCTTCGTCGTTCTCATCGGAGGCACGATCCTGATCAGGAAGCTGGCTCTGAACCGCCTCTGTGCCGCGTTCAACTTCACCTGGGCACCCCTCGTCCCGGCCTGGTTCATCGATGGACCCGCAGCCGGCCCCTTCTCCGCGGCTTTCTACGGTGGCACCCTGCTGCTGCTGGTGACCATCCTCGGCTCGCTCAGGAAGTCATTCACCCAATGGCGGCTCGAAAGAATGGTCCTTGCTCCTGACCCGTACCTCGAAGAAGCCGTGGCTGAACTCGAAGACGCTCCCTCCCCGAAGAAACCGAAGAAAAAGGCCAGGAAGGCCAAGAAAAAAAGCGGGAAAGACAGAAAGGAGAGCTGAGATGAAGCGAACCGATACTTCACACATGCTTGCCGTTCTCCTCACGGCGCTCCTCTTCCTCCCCAGCACAGCGCGAGGACAACAGGAGCCCCCGTTGCGCCTGAGGGAAATCTACGTTCCTCATGAGGAATTCCTCGAGAGAGCAAACAACGATCCCGATGGCGTCATCATGGAGCTCGGCGCCTACCGTGCCCTGGTCCTCAAGGGCGTCGAGGAGTCTCGCAACAATCCCGTTTCGCAGCTGCCTCCGGTTGAGGCTGTGGTGGTCAAGGCCGCCCACACCGGCAAGCTCTCAGGAAAAACCGCCCGCTTCACCTCAAAAATAGAGGTCCGGGTCACCCGGGATGGCTGGGTCCGGTGCCCCCTGGACCCTGTCCCCGCCGGCCTCGGAAGCATCCTTGTCGATGGCAAGCCCGGCTGGCTCGTGCTGCCGACTCCCGGGCCTCGGCAGAAGAAGGGACCGACCCCTGTCGCCTTCCTGCTCCTGCAGGGCAAAGGAATCCATAACGTCGAGATCGGTTTTTCCCTCGGCGTGACAGAGGAGGAGGAACGCTGGCGCATCCAGGGAAACCTGCCGCGCGCGGAATCCGCCCGGATGATCCTGGACGTCCCCGGCTTCGCCGATGCGAAATCCAACCCTCCCCACCTCCAGACGCTGCAGGCCCCTGGAGCCGAGGGCAGCCGTCTCATTCTCTCGCTGGGATCCAGCGCCGGGTTCTCCATCGACTGGCGATTGAAGAGGGCGATAGGGAAAAGCGGCGCGATGCTCTCGGCCCTCAATGGAATGAACATCCTTCCGCGTATCGATGACCCCATCTTCGTCTGGTTGAGCCAGGTGAAGATCCAGAGACGAAAGACGGACTTCCTCGATTTTGATGAGCCCTTCGGTGCGCAGGTGCTCGATGTGAAGGGAGCTGTCGTTCACTCCTGGCAGCGATTCAATGGCCGGATCCGTGTGCTCCTCAAGGAGGCCACGACAGGGCTGGTCGACCTGAGGTTCAATGGAATCCTCAAAGGTGAAAAGATCGAGGGGGAGCCCGGGAGAGCCCGACGCTACCTCGTCGGCCCGCCCCAGCTCACAGGCGCTTTTTCAAACAGCGGCTATATCACCGTCTGCAGCACGGAGCCCGAAAGACTGGAGCTCACCGCCTCGGGCGGCTCCACCGAGGTCGCGCTCGCGGAAGGTTACTTTCCCGTGATAAACAAGTCCATCGCGAAGCGATGCTTCTCCTATACCGATCCGGCGATGCGCCTCGAGCTTACAGCGCGAGGCAGGGACCGGGGATTCGAGAGCCGCTCCGCGGGTCTTGTCCGAGTCCTGGAAAGCGGCGTAACTCTCGATGCCATTTACCACATCGACCTGGTTCGCGGCAGTGAGTACCGCTTCAGCATGTCGCTTCCGGCGCCCTGGCGGCTCAGCAATCTCCACGCCCTGGAAATGAAGGGAAAGCGGCAGAACACCCTCTCCTGGGAGATCGTATCCCGGGACGATGATCGAGTAGTTGAAATCGAGCTCGTAAACGCTGTCCACACAGACGAGCCTCTCGTTCTCAGCCTCAGGCTGGAGCACGAGGACTTCGCCCCCGGCATCGACTGGCCCCAGCGCCAGCTTGATTTTTCAGTTCCGCACTTCATTGGGGCCGCCAAATCAAAGACGGATATCGGGGTCAAGCTCCCCGACTCCATGTTCGCGGTTGTTTCCGATCTGCCGGGATGGGAGACCATGAAATCCGATGCGCTCCGAAGAGCCGGTTTCGCCCACGCTCTCGAAGCCGATGC
>JAKUSY010000500.1 GCA_022451445.1 Planctomycetota bacterium | reverse complement strand
TATTCCCCAGGGCAAGGTTCCTGCGATCGAGCCTCGTGACGGCGCCCGCGCTGTAGAGGCCGACGCTGTTGAAGGCGAAGCGCTCCAGGCGCAGGCCCAGTCCCATGCTCACATCGGCCAGGAAACCGTTCCCGTTCGTCTCCAGGCCGGGCAGCTCTCCGGCGAGGGCCAGGAGGCTCCTCACCTGGTCGACTGTCAGGGGCTTGCCCCTGTCGAGACGGTCCTCGATAGCCCGGAAGTCGCCCTGCCTGGAGAGGTCGGTGACCTCGTCCAATTCCCGCAGTGCGTCACGTGAAGCGGTTCCCATGCCCGCCAGCGGAAGGGCGAACTCGAAGCAACCGGCGGGCTCCGAGGCCGCCGGAGGACAGAGGGCGGCCGGGTTCCAATAGGTGCTCAGGACCCCGCGGGTCACCGCGACGCCGGCGCCTCCCATGCCCATGGCACGGGAGCCGACTATGTGGAACTCCTCGGCTGTCAAGCTATGTGAAAAGCTCAACAATAAAGCGCAAAATGAGAGCGCGGCTCGTCCTCGTTTCATTTCCCCGTCTTCCTCGTTGACCCTCAACAGATCATCGGAAAGAAGCGCCCGCCCTCTTGAATAAACCGGAGGCCCCCGGGGCCGGGGGTCTTATCGGTTGATCCCGGTGGCGATAAAGAGCCGCGAACTGCCCGTAATCAGGACTCGAAGAAGCTCCTGGCGCAGGTGGCCCCCCTGTCGGCGACCTCCCCGGCCAGCCGCTCGACAAATTCATCCAGCGGCATGGAGCCGAGGTTCTCTTCGATCCCCCGGGACCGGACGCTGACCTCGCGCTTTTCAGCATCCCGGGGGCCGACGATCAGGAGGTAGGGAACCTTCTCTTCCGCCCCCACCTTGATCTTCGCCTGGAGCCGTTCATTGGTCTCATCGAGAGAGACCCGGATGCCGGCCTCCTGGAGCGCCGCGAGGACCTCGGCGGCGTAGTCGTTGGACTTCTCGCTGATCGGCAGAACCCTGGCCTGCTCGGGCGAGAGCCAGGCGGGAAAGGCGCCGGCGAAGTGCTCGATGAGAACACCGACAAATCTCTCCATCGAACCCACGGGCGCCCGGTGAATCATCACGGGCCGATGCGGCTTGTTGTCCGAGCCCGTGTAGCTCAGGTCGAAGCGCTCGGGGAGGTTGTAGTCGACCTGGACCGTTCCAAGCTGCCACTCCCTGCCGATGACGTCCCTGACCACAAAATCGATCTTGGGGCCGTAAAACGCCGCCTCGCCCGGCTCCTCGCTGAAGGGCACCTCGAGAGCGCTCGCCGCCGCCCGGCAGGCCTCCTCGGCCTTGTCCCAATTGGAGGCCTCTCCGGTGTACTTGCTGGAGTCGGTGTCCCTGAGACCGACCCGCACCCTGTAGTCTTCCATCCCCAGGGTGCTGAAGATCGTCTTGACGATCGACAGGCAGCCCATGATCTCTTCGGCCACCTGCTCCTCGGTGCAGAAAAGATGCGCATCATCCTGGGTAAACCCGCGCACCCGGGTCATGCCGGAGATCTCGCCGGACTGCTCCCAGCGGTAGACCGTCCCGAACTCGGCGAGACGAACCGGGAGGTCCTTGTAGGACCTGGGCTCAGAGTCGAAAATCTTGATGTGGTGCGGGCAGTTCATCGGCTTGAGGAGATAGCCGTTGAGCTCTCCCGACTCGAGCCTGTTGGCGAGGTCCGACAGCTGCAGCCCTCCTCGGCGAGGGAGCTGAGGGCATCCGGCTCGATGATGGGCGGGTATTGGGACTGGCGATAGTAGGGGAAATGTCCCGAGGTCCTGTAGAGATCGAGCTTGCCGATATGCGGCGTGAAGACCTGGGAGTAGCCCTGCTTGCGAAGCTCCCCGCCGATGAAATCCTGCAGCTCCTGGCGGATCACCGAGCCCCGGGGAGTCCACAGTATGAGCCCCTGCCCGACCGCCTCATCGATGTGAAAGAGACGCATGTTGCGGCCGATCACTCGGTGGTCTCTCTTCTTGGCCTCCTCGAGCTGCTTGAGATGCCGGTTCAATTCCTTCTTCTTGTAGAAGGCGGCCCCGTAGACCCTCGTCAGGTTGTCGGAGGTCTCGTCTCCGTGCCAGTAGGACGAGGCCACCGACATCACCTTGAAGCCCCCGATGCGCCCGGTGGAAGGAACATGAGGACCACGGCAGAGGTCTTCCCAGTCCTTTCCCGGCTCCCCCGTAGCGTAGAAAGAGAGGGCCGCGTCCGCGTCGGCCTCGAGAGCGCGCCGCGCGTTATCGAGCTTGTACTTATTGCCTTCGGCCTCCAGCTTCCCGATGCCCTCGGCCCCCGGGAGCTCGTAACGACAGAAGGACCGGTCCTCCTTGATGATGGCCGTCATCTCCCGCTCGATCGCCTCGAAATCTTCGCTGGAGACCGGGCGGTCACCCGGCACGGCCATGTCGTAGTAGAAACCCTGGTCCACAGGTGGTCCATAAACCAGCTCCACCCCTTCGAAAACCCGCTGGATAGCCTCCGCCATGACATGGGCGCAGGAGTGCCTCAGCAGGTAGAGAGCATCCGGGTCGGGGTCCCCCTCGCGGTCATTGGGAGTCACGATCGACAGCGAACAATCCTCCGCGAGCTCGGTGGAGAGGTCGCCCAGGACCCCATCGCCCTTGCGACCGCGGGCCTGCTGGGCCAGCCGGGATCCTATATCGCCCGCGACCTCGAGCGCTGTAACCGGGGCCTCGTAGGTGAGCTCCGTTCCATCTGGAAGAGTGATCAGGGGCATGGTTGATTATCCGGCAGCCGGCCGCTCGGCACCATTGACTCGTGACCGGGGACTGCTTCATGCTGTCCGTTCAACGGCGCTCCAGTACCTTTATCCCACTCCGCGGTAAAAAGCTACCTTCTGTAGCGAATCCGGCCGGGTCAATAGACGGTTTGTTGCCGGTGTCACCACCAGGAATCCTCCTCGGCGCGGCACTGCCGGACTGTCTCGCCGACGCCAGCCGCCCTGCCTCCGTTTTTTCTGGTAATTAATAAGGCGCGGTCGAAAAATAGCCCG
>JAKUSY010000050.1 GCA_022451445.1 Planctomycetota bacterium | reverse complement strand
CGGGACCGGCAGGTTCCCGGTTACCGGAGGAGAGGGGTGAGCCGGGCACGGAGACCGCCTCCTGCGCGGGAGACGCGGTCCGCCGCGACCCGCGTTCATCGCAGGAGAGCGAGAGGGTCGCGATAAGCAGCAGATGGATTCCCGGGCGCCAGTGGTTCATGGGCGTCTGAATGGAGTGAAACGGTTCATCTCAGCGGATTCCCGCTCAGGGGCCTTAGCCCCCAGGCCGCGGAGGAGGCCGCGGAGGCCTTGGTGGTGGAGGCGGTCTTCCTCCGCCACCGGGCCCGCCCCCGCCCTGCAGGGTCACTCGTCCACTGTAGCAGCCCAGGATGAAGGGGAACTCGGTCGTCATGTGGTAGTGGTATTCACCTTCGGGCTCCCGCGGGGTGGGGCCGAAGTGCCCGTTGCACTCATCGAGATCGGCCGGCGGACGCCCGTTTTCTCCGTTGGGACCGTAGATCGCGAACCCGTCGAGGGAGAAGCCGTAGATCCAGGAGTGTTCTCCCGGGGTGTCGTCCATCCAGCAGGTCGGCATCTTGTGATAGTGGTACATGTTGCCGGGAGAAGGATGGGCGTTGCAGTCATCGAGCCAGTTCTGGGGTACCACGCCGCCGCCGCCTTCGTAGGGATTGAACATCACCACGCCGTTGATGCCGATGGCCATGATGCCCAGCTGGGTGTCGGTGTTCGTCTCGGCAAGCTCGGGGTCGAGCGGGATCTCAACCTCGTAGTTCTGTTCGCCGATGGAGTTGGGGTTGCCGGGCCAGGGGCCGGTTTCGTGCTGGGGGATTCCATCGCTCTCGATGACCATCATGTCATCGAGGTAGGTGATGGTCACGTTGTCTGTCCAGGTGATGGGCTGGGAGCCCAGCGTCCGGTCGCCTTCAACGGGCGGCTCGCCGCCGCCGGGATCATCATCGCAGGTAGACCTCTCACAGCCGAGTCGGTCGGAGGTCATGTCCATACCGCAGCCGGGATAGGGAGCCGGTATGGCGCGCCCGCCGGAGAAGAGGTTGGCGAAGAGGTAGACCGCGTCGTTGAGCAGGACCTCTCCGGAGTCATCAACGTCCGCGGCGTCAAGGCAGCTGAGCGCCGGTCCGCCGAGGAAGAGATAGCCGAGCGTCGCCACCCCATCGCTGATGTCGACTGTTTCATCGAGATTGGAATCACCCCGGACAAAAGAGGACTGGGCCTCGGCGGAACCGTTGAACAGGGGCAAGGCGACAGCGGCCAGGAGCGTGGGCCACGATTTTCGAACGCTTCGAAACTTCATTTCCATGTCTTTCTCCAGGGTGGAAACCAGGTGAGTCGACAGACTCAGAACCCGACAGGTCACCATTAACGAAAGCCGCGGCCTTAAACCCCGCGTCGCCGGATTGGTAGCGCGTCGCGAGTTGATTTTATTGTACAGGTTCCTTCGGGCGGGGAAAAGCAAACGAAAGAAGACCTGGAGAATGAGCCGCCCGTCCCGCCTTGCACGGCGCCTTCGGGCGGTGATACAATCCGCCTCTGTCGTGAATATAGAGCGGGTGTAGCTCAGTGGCAGAGCGTCAGCTTCCCAAGCTGAATGTCGAGGGTTCGACTCCCTTCACCCGCTCCATTTTTCCCCCTCGGTGGGAAAGCCGCTCTCAGCTCGGGCCTGCGTAATGGCCGGGCGCGAGCGTCGGGATGAGGTTTCGCGCCAGGGTGTAGAGAACGAGCACCACCAGCAGGGCGTGAATGCCCCGGCGGCCGAGGGAGAGCGAGGGCGGCCTATAGCCCAGGGCCGCCGCGCAGAGGATGGACAGGAAGTGGAAGGCAAGGCAGGGGAGCGCCGCGAGGGCGAGGAGGTTGAACCTGGCAAGAGCGAGCAGGTCGCCATGGACCATCAGGGTGACCCCTCGAAGCACACCGCAACCCGGGCAGTGGGTCTGGGTCACGAGCTTCCAGGGACAGCGGGGATAGAAGGAATATTGACCCAGCGGGTAGTAGAGGGCAATGCAATAGAGTGCGGCGAGAGCGAGCGAGACGATCGCCAGGGTCCTGGCGGCCTGGCGCCTTTCACCCCCGGAGATTCTCGCTCCCTTGGCGATTTGCACCTTGGGCCCGCTTAAAAACCGCCCGCGCCCTGATCGGCCAGGGCTGCGAGAAAATAGAAGATGCCGACAATGAAGCCGCCGGCGATCGCCAGGTTGCTCCAGAAGTCAGCCTTCTTGCTGGACTCCTGGGCGGCGGCAAGGTCGCCGCTTCTCAGGTGGCCATCCACCTGGGCGGCGTAGACGATTCCCGCGACCCCGGCCGGCATGCAACAACAGAGGGTCGCGATGATGGCTTTTACCAGGTGGTTGGGCACATGCCCGGCGGGATAGCTTTTTTCCTCAGGCTCGCTGGGGGCGGGTTCGGGTGAGCTTTCAGCGTTCGGAAGGGGCGGTGGCTGCCCGTACAGGCGAGGGTTCTCAGATTCTTCATCGACGAGGCTGGCGCCGCAGTGATCGCAGAAGGTGGCGCCTTTTTGTATCTTCTCTCCGCATTGATTGCAGTACGCCACGAGCTCACCTCGATGAAAAACCAGTTTGATTCCCGTAAACCAGCCGGGATATTAAATCGACCGGGGTTGCGGATGACAGGCCAAAAATTGATTGGGGGTCACTTTCCATCGTTGGCGGGGGCCGTGCTCAGCTCGTCATTGCCCTCGGTAATTGAGAAGGCCGTATCGAGCCGAACGTCCCCGAAACGCTGCGTGGTTCCGCTTGTGGGCCAGTGAATCTCGAGGGCTGTAATGCGCTCGCACTTTCCAAGTCCGATGAGCTGCGACAGCGGGTTGGCTCCGAAGCTGCCGCCGCTGGTGACGCTGCGGTAGATCGACCGCCTGGCCGCGCCGGTTTCGACCTCTACCCGGATCCTGGTCCCGATCGCCGAGCGATTGGAGGTCGTGCCCCTGCAGCGTACGCGGATCCAGTGGTTGCCGAAGCCGGGATTCTCGAAGAGCAGGTCCCGGTAGCGGTCGCCGATGTAGGCGCCGCCCATCTGCTCGAAGACGTCCACGTCCCCATCCCGGTCGATATCAGCGAAGGAGACGGCGTGCCCTTTCTGGAGATGGCCGAAGCCGCCGGCCATGGTCACGTCCACAAAACGTTTTCCCTCCCGGCCCAGCAGCATCAGGTTGGGCATGAGAGAAGCGTATTCCGGGTCGCCAGTGCCGAGGTAGAAGTCGAGATAGCCATCGCCGTCGAGATCTCCGAAATTGGACCCCATCGGCAGCATCGGGAAATTCAGCCCGGCCTCCGCGGTCGTATCCGTGAAGCCTCCCCTGCCATCACCGCGGTAGAGCTTCGCCGGTTCGTATTTCCCGGGCTTTCCCAGGAGGTGCCGGGCGATATCCTGGGTTTTCCCATCGTAGCTCGAGACGAAGATGTCGAGGTTGCCGTCGTTGTCGTAGTCCCAGGTCCAGACAGGGAAGCTCTTGAGAGGCTTTACGAGCCCGGCCGAGGGAGCGATGTCGGTGAAGGTGCCATCTGCGTTGTTACGGTAGAGGCGGTTCTCTCCCCCCAGGTTCGAGACGTAGAGATCCTGGTCATCGTCGTTGTCGTAATCTCCCCAGGTGACGCCCTTGGTGAAGCGGGAGTTGACGATACCCGCTTCACTTGCCACGTCCCGGAAGGTGCCATCGCCCTCGTTGCGAAAGAGCTGGCAGGGGGATGCGAGCCTCTTCGTGGTCTCGTTTCCGATGTAGAGATCGAGATCTCCATCGTTGTCGTAGTCGGCCCAGCCCGCGGTCTGGGTGGGATAGTGTGATTCTCCCAGTCCCGCGTCAAAGGTGACGTCCTCGAATTTCAGGCTCCCGAGATTTCTGATCAGGGAGTTGGGGTGGCGCCCCTTGTCGCCGAGCCAGGCTCCCCGGAGCACCAGGAAGTCGAGGTTGCCGTCGTTGTCATAGTCTCCCTGGACCAGGTTCAGGCCTCCGAAGATCCCCTCGAGCCCGCTGTCGGCGGTCCTGTCCTCGAACTTCTGGCCACCGGCGCTGACAAAGAGACGGATCTGCCCCCCCGGCTCCCAGGTCGAGCTGAGCACGTCGAGGTAGCCATCGTTGTTGAAATCGTCGATGACCACTCCGCCGGAGCAGTTGAAGCGGTCGAGTCCCAGGCGCGGGGCGACGTTCTCGAAGCGGGGAAAGGCGGTCTTCGAGCGGAAGACCTCCTCGGGTATGAGGTAGGGGCGAGGGACCTGCCCAGGATGGCCATCGAGGGTCATGTAGGCGATGTTCAGGAGCCACCGGGATGCCATGCTGATGTCGCTCTCAGGCGGCAGCAGCTCCAGTACCCTGGCGAAATATTTGATGGCCTGGCGCGAGCCCTCCTGGTCGGTGTGGATTCCTCCGCCCCGGATCGGCAGGATGCAGCTCTCCGGGGTGAAGCGGGCGCAGCAGTTCAGCGTCTCCCCTCTTCTCATATGGCCGACCCCCAGCCGGAATATTGTCTCGGCGGCGTATTCGAGGCCAATCCTGGAGCTGACCTTCGGCAGGAGGTTGTAGGCGGCCTCCAGGAGCCGGATCCCCTTCTCCTCGTTGCCGGCCCTGAGCTCGGCGACGCCCGCGAGGCGGCAGAGCTTCCAGCGGGTCTGCAGCGGGGCGCTGGCGGCGAGCTGCTCAAGCTGCCTGTAGTAGTCCCGGGCGAGGCTGTCGCCGTAGTAGCGGTTTTCCCTGCGCGCAGTTTCGGCGTATTCGGCAAGGAGCCTCACCATTCGCTGGTGCCCGGTGGTCTCGGGGTTGTTCTTCGCTCCGGGTTCCGCCGGGGGAGGAGGCTGGGGATTACAGCCCGTGATCACCAGGGAGGCCCAGAGGGAAAGCAGCGGGAGCAGGCGAATTAGCAAGCAGTGCATAAAATCTTATCAGCTATTTAACCGGAAAATTGAGCAGCTTTCGCTTGTCGCCGCGCAGGATCTTGACGGAGATGATGTCTCCGGGCTTTCGCTTCTGAAACACGTGCGCGAGGATCTCGGTTTCACTGAGACGTTCGCGCATACCGTCGAATTCGACAACGATTTCACCCTTGCGGAAACCCGCGTCTTTCGCCGTTCGATGCTGGCCGTATTGTCCGACATGCTTGACCCACAGGGCCATTCCATCGAGGCCTCTCTTTTTCCGGTTTGAATCCTGCAGGTCTTCCAGGACCATTCCGCCCAGGCCCATACGCCGAAGCGGCCAGGAGCTTTCCCGCCAGGAGATGTCGGCGTTCCTTCTCCAGCCCGCATCGAGGTTCAGGTTGAGCCGGGTGTTCTTCCCCGCCCGTTTCACGACGGCCGCCAGCTTCGCGGGTGACGGAGCGTTGTGGAGGACCCATTGGATATCGGCGATCGACAGGATCGGCTGGTTCTGGAATGAGAGGATCTCATCGCCGCGGCGGAAGCCGGCCTCCTGGGCCGCGGAGGCGGGGTTGACTTTCAGCACCAGCGCTCTCTCGCTGGCTGAGAGTCTCAGCCCGATGGAGCCGGGCAGGGGCCATGGGTAGAAGATCTTTTCGGGCAGGGGGGACTTTTTTGAGTGGAGCATCTCTATTTCCGCGGAGTTGATCTGGTGGCAGTGCAGGCAACTCTGGGCGACCTTGCCGCCGTAGTTGAGCAGGGGCGTGAATCTTTTGAGAGTGGGGTAGTGCTCCGGCACCGGGTAGCGGGGCTTTCCTCCCCGCTTGGCGGCGAGGGATTCTCTGACCGATGGGAACCTGGCGTGCAGCTCCAGGGCGCCTTCGAGTGCGCTCACGAAGCCCTGCATCGAGATGTCCCGCTCGGGTTTCTTCCGGCTGGACCTTGTTCCGTAGCGTCCGTAGATGGTCCGGTCCGCGTTCATGAAGAAGGCGGCGAAGGTGAGGTCGTAGTCGAATTGAAAGAGCTCCAGGTCGAGCGAGTTTCCCTGGATTACCCGCACACAGACGAATTTTTCCAGCAGTTTTCTCAGTTCTGAATCTTGGGGGCGTGCAACCTGCACGTCAAAGCCTTCGCAGGCGTGTCACGGGATTCAGCGAAAGACGATCAGCAGCGGTTTCGAGGTCTTGCGGGCGAGCTCGAAACCCTTGTCCACATCGTTGTAGATCCACAGGTCTGAATCCCGCATCTCCTTGAGGTCGTCCCTCACCAGCGTGTCGCGGTCTTTTTTTTCCTGGGCTCGCAACGTCGGGACCGGCAGGGGCCATGTCGCCGCGAGCAAAAGACAGAGTGCCAGGGTCCTGGTCATCTCATTTCCTCCGGGGTTGTTTTCAGTCAGGCTTCGCCGCAATCAAGTACCAGCTTACCAAACTGGCCGTGGTTCTTCATGCAATCAAGCGCCGCATTGCCATCGGCGAGCGGATAGACGCTGTCGATGACGGGGTGGAGCTGGTGGGTGGTGATGAATTCGAGCAGGGCCGCCATCTCATCGGCTGTACCCATGGTCGAGCCGATGATCCTGAGCTGCTTCCAGAAGATCCTGAAGAGGTCGAGGCGCTCCGGCGCCCCGGCGGTGGAGCCGTAGCTGACGAGCCGGCCGGCCGGCAGGGCGATATCGAGGAGCCTCGCGTAGTCTTTTCCACCGGCCCCATCCACGATGAGCTGGACCTGTCCGTGGCGGTCGCGAAATTCCTTCGCCCAGCCATCTTCTCGGTAGTTGGCTCCGCCCCTGGCGCCCATCTCTTTAACCCGGTCCATCTTTTCTTCCGAGGAGGAGGTGAGGTAGACCTCCGCGCCGGAGGCTATGGCCAACTGCGCGCAGAAGAGAGCCACGCCGCCGCCGATGCCGGTGATGAGAATTTTTTGTCCCGCGCGCAGCTTCCCCTTTGTGAATACCGCGCGCCAGGCGGTCAGCGCCGCGATGGGAAGCGCGGCGGCCTCCCGCATGCTGAGATGCCCGGGTATGGAAAGCAGCTGCCCGGGCGTGGTCACCAGGTGGGTCGCGAAGGTTCCGTCAGAGGGCATGCCGAGCACCTCGAAGTCGGCGCCCTGCGCGGCTGGATCTTCGCCCCAGCTCTTTGAAGGATTGACCAGAACCTCCTTGCCCGCGAGCTCGCTGTCGACGCCGTCACCGGTCGCGCTCACCACGCCCGCCCCATCGGAGCCGAGCACTACGGGGGTTCTGATGCCGGGATAGAGTCCCTCTGTTATCCAATAGTCCCTGCGGTTAAGTGATGCGGCCTCGAGGGTGACGACGACCTCTCCAGGCCCGGGGGCCGGGTCCGGACGTTCCCGCAGCTGCAGGGGTTGCTTGAGCTCTTCAAGAACGAGGGCCTTCATGTCATTTTAACCGGTTGCTCCAGGGAGTTCCCCGTGCCGATGATGGAGATCTTCATCAGGTCGCGGTTTCCAACTCTCTTGCGGCAGCCTCCTCCTGCTCCGTCTTGAATGACTCGAGCTTGTTGGAGAGCGCTTCAGCCAGCACGCGTTCCGGTACCGGGCGGAGATTCCAGACGATACCCGTCCAGGAGAGAGCCTTGAGAATATAGTAGGTTACATCGAGCTCCCACCAGCGGAAGCCCTGGCGGGCCGAGCTGGAGTAGTGGTGATGGTTATTGTGCCAGCCTTCTCCCAGGGTTATGAGCGCCAGGAGGAGATTGTTACGGCTGTCGTCGGTGGTTTTAAAGCGCCGTTTGCCGAATACGTGCGACAGCGAGTTGATCGTATAGGTCCCGTGGTAGACCGCGACGGTCGAGATGAAGAATCCCCAGACGAAGAGCTGTCCGGCGCTGGTGGCGAAGCCCGCCGATTCCAGGAGGGCGCCGGCTCCAAGCAGGCCGGCTCCGAGCAAAATACCGGTAAGCCAGTAGAAGCGGTTGAGGAATTTAAGTTCCGGCACCTTCATCCAGTCGGCCACGTATTTCTCATCGGTGGCATTATACTCGTCCGTCATGAACCAGCCCATGTGGCTGTAGAGGAAGCCTTTTTCCCGTGGAGAGTGGCGGTCCAGCTCAGTGTCCGAGGTGCAATGGTGATGCCTGTGGTGCGCAGCCCACCAGATCGGTCCGCGTTGCAGGGCGGCGCAGCCGCCTACCGCGCCGATGAACTGGAAGACCCGGGAGGTCCTGAAGCTCCTGTGGGAGAAATAACGATGGTAGAAGGCTGTGATGAAGAACATGCGAGCGAGGTAGAGAAGAACGGCGCAAGCCACGGCGATCCAGCTGATGCCGACCCAGAAGACAGCAAGGCAGCCGGCATGGACAGCCAGGTAGGGGATGCTGTCAACCCAGTTGACCTTGAAGGTCTGCGCATCGTCGAAACCGGGTTCTCCGGGTTTTCTCCCGGAGGCTTTGGTCTCGAGGCTCGATTGTTTCTCTTCGCTCTTGGTATTCATCTCTTCACTTGGAGTTTTCAGGTTGACTATGCTAAGCCGATAATCTACAGGGTGTGGCCGATTGAATTCTCAGGAGATTAACAGCCTGAGAACAATCATCATAGCCTCTATCGCCGGGCAATTCAGAAAGACCCCTCGCGGGGCTTGCCTGGTTTACGGCCGGGAGCTTACTATGTATCGCTTGTAGAGCAATACATGGCCGAGTAACGGCTGTTCTGAACCACGAGGATTGGGAGCTTATTCATGTTGAGAAAACTCACTTTGTTCGCTGCTGCGGTTTCTGTTCTCTGCTCGGTGGTCTTCAACGGCGCTGAGCTGTCCGCGCAGGTGAAGCCGGATATCATCGAGAAGATCCAGGCGGCCCTTCCCGCCTCCGCTCCGGCGAAGGCAAAGAAGTCCCGCAAGGTGCTGATTTTTTCGAAGACCAACGGTTTCCGCCACGGCTCGATCGCGGTGGGCGCGAAGTCCCTGGCGATGCTCGGTGAGAAGACGGGAGCTTATACGGCCGTTCACTCTGAAGATGACTCGATGTTCGAGGCCGACAAGCTCAAGGAATTTGACGCGGTCATCATGCTCAACACCACCGGGGAGCTCTTCCGGCCCCGCAGGCTGCCGAAGGATGCCGAGGGGAAGAAGGCCGCCCTCGAGCGTGAGGAGCGCCTGAAGAAAAACCTTGTCGATTTCGTCAAGAGCGGCAAGGGACTCGCCGGGACTCACTCCGGGACCGACACCTACAAGAACTGGAAGGACTACAACGACATGATGGGCGGCGCTTTTGCCGGACACCCCTGGCATAGTCTTGTGCCGATCAAGAATCTCGAGCCGGGCCACGTCGTCAATAAGTGTTTCGAGGGCAAGGGCTTCTCGGTAAAGGACGAGATCTACCAGTTCCGGCTCAATACGGCCCTGGCTACGGACCGCAGGATGTTGCTCTCTCTAGATGGCAGCAAGATGAACCTCAAGCGCAACGATGGTCGCAAAGAGTTCTACCCCATCAGCTGGGTCAGCACCTATGGCAAGGGGCGTACCTTCTACTGCTCCCTGGGTCATCGCAACGAGATCTACTACAACCCGGTTGTCCTGCAGCACTACCTCGCCGGATTCCAGTCCGCACTCGGCGACCTCGAGGCCGACGGTTCGCCCTCAGCCAGTGGCAAGTAGGGATTCGCTCATCGTTTAATGGACCCGTTATCTTGACCCGGGGACAGGACTCCAGGCTTCACTTCGAGGAGGAAACCAGCCGGTCGGCGCCCCCGCTAAGCCACTCCAGGTTGAAGCGGGCGAGGCAGAGATACCTTATCTGGTAGTGGTTGCCGGTCTTGCCGCGTTCGTAGAAGCAGTAGATCGTTCCATCAGGAGCCACCGCGAGGTCTGAGTAGCCGCTGGGGCCCGCCTCGATGGTCTTCATGACAGGCCAGGTCTTCGCCTCGTCGTAGCTCAGCTTCACGGAGACGTTCTGGCGCGCCCGGCTGGTGGGGTTGTGCGGGTTGGCGAAGAGGATACGGTTTTTGCGGTAGCGGGGCTTCGCGCTCAGCCGCGCGATGCTTCCCATGCAGATCGGCTCGACGAGGGTCTCGTCGAAATGGTAGCGGCTCCATTTGGAGACCCCGTCAGCGCTGATCGAGATGGCCCGGCGCCGGGCGGTCGATTCGTTGCGCAGGTTCAGCAGGACGCGGCCATCCTGGAGCTCGACCGCTACCGTCTCGCTCGGGTTGTGGAGCTTCGGCACCCCGGTGGCGCGCAGAGCCTTGGGATCCGGGTCGGCGGCGACCAGCTCGCCGCGCTTCCAGGTGGCGCCCTGGTCGTCGCTGTAGACCACCGACACCGCCGAGGGGCGGTGGGCGTGGCCGCCGGTTCCATCGGAGAGCCAGACCGGCACGATGAGGCGTCCGGATCTTGTCCGGAGGCCGTGTCCGGGACCGGTGGCGAGCACCTTCCAATTGTAGTCTTTTCTGAAGAGATCGAAGGTGCCGGTGATGTCGACGGCCTTGCTGAAGGTCTTGCCATCGTCGTCGCTTCTTCGGTAATAGCAGCGCGCGTACTCGATGCAGTAGAGGAAATGGATGGCGCCGGTCTTCGGGTCAGGGATCATGACCGGGTTGTTCATGGTGATCTCGCCCGGCTTCGCCAGTCCCCGCTTCAGCGCCACCTCGTTCTGCTGTACTTTTTCCGGCGGCTCGGCGATCTTGCGGCGTTTTTCCCAGGTCTTTCCGCCATCGAAGCTCCGGCGCATGTAGATATCGATGGTATTCCAGTCGCCGCTTTTGCTCTTGCGGGCCTCGCAGAATACGATGACGGTTCCCTTCGGCGAGACGATGACTCCCGGGATGCGGTAGTGTGTGTAGCCATCCGTTTCGGCTTCGAAGAGGTTGATCTTGCTCAGCCCGGTTTCGTCAGCCCGGCACCGGCCGGGGCTGGCAGGCGGCAACGTCGCCGCCAGCAGAAGGATCGTGAGCTTTTTCATATTCGTTTCCCGCTTGTTGCAGTCCGCATTTGAAGACACGATGATTGGCCAAGGGTTTGCTCAAGGCAATCATAAATCGCCGATAAGGGCTGGCCGCGGGTGGCCGGTCTTTTGGGGGCACCTTCGTCGAGCTCCCGGCCCTGCCCGGGGGGCGCCGCGGTCACTAGCTCTTCGATACCGTCAGCGACTATTGCGAGGACTCAGCCGACCTCTGCTATTGGCGCCGGGCCGTGAGCTTCCTCGATGAGCGTGTAAGACAGGCTCAGGCCTCCGCCGCTTCGCCGGCGCTTTCTTCGGGACTGACCGTCCCGTCCTGGAGCATCCGTCAGCCGGCCTCGCTGCGTTTGAAGACCAGGGCGATCGCCGCCCCCGCCAGTCCCCAGCCGATCAGCGTGTCAAAGAAATTGACCACGATGTAGCTCCCCGAAAAACCGTACCAGGTCCAGTTAGGAACCATGAATCCGACGAAAGCGAAAAGCGCCACCATTTCCACGAAGAGGATACGCTGGAGGAAGGTTTTCTGTCCCTGGCAGCACATCAGCAGGGCGATGATCAATGAGCACACCAGGCTGCCGAGGAATTGGAAGACCAGGCTCCCTCCCATCGATTTACCATTCTGGATTCCCACTACCGCGAAGAGGGAGATCCCGGTTTCGCGCTGCTTTTGCGCGGCCTCTCTTGCGGCCTCGACCTCCTTGTTCGACTTCCCCTCCAGCACAGGGTGGGGCAGCATGTAGATGCCCGCCTCAGGACTTTCTTTCTCGATGACAGCCTTCACCGCTTCTTCGTTTTTGAAGCGAAGATGGTAGGAGTCATGCCAGTCCAGCGGTTCGTGGGAGACGAAGCTCCAGAAGAAGAGGATGACCGCGCCGGCAAGTCCCGCGATGATTATTTTTTTCATGAACGCCTCCTGTCGGTTTTTCTGAAGTCAGTTCCTGCAGTCCTTGACCGTCTCCACACAGCCGAGCTCTTCGTCCGAGGGGCTGGCGGCCGTTCCGCATCCCGGGAAGGGCGCTGGGGGGGCGACACCTCCGAGAAAGCTGAAGTTGAGCACGTAGAGGGCATCGGTCAACTGTCCGTTGACCGCTCCATCTCCATCTGCGTCGCAGGCCGCGACACAGGCGGGAGCCGGGACACCGGTGAAGTGGT
>JAKUSY010000005.1 GCA_022451445.1 Planctomycetota bacterium | reverse complement strand
TAAGAACTACTTTCTTGTTCAACATCTTGCTGGATTTCCGCCTGCGGGAAGTAGTGCGCCGACCATTTTGAAAGGAGATAGAGAATAGTGCCTCAGAATCTATCCATCTACACTCTACAATAGCCTCCTGAGAGCGTCGCCGAGCCCGTCTACCGCGCAAGATACCCCTGGGCGCCTCCTGCCGGGGTTTGAACGTCATCGTGGCGCTTCCCAGCGGGGACCGGGGTTCATTTTATCGGATGCGAAGAGCGCCTGTGGCGCTCCCTCTCGAGCCTCCCGCCGTTCTCATCCTTTCCTTGCACCGCACATTCTCGGCTGAAACAATAGCGCACGGATTCAAGCGGCCAGCAGACGAGAGTGAAATGGAAAACGAAGACAAGATCGAGCTCTTCAGGAGCATGGCTGAATCAGATCCTGGAAACGAGCTGGCCCACTTCAGCCTGGGAAAGCTCTACAAGGAGGCCGGCCGACTAGAGGAAGCCGAGGCCTCGCTGAAGTGCTGCCTCGAGCTCAACCACGACCACAGTGTTGCGCGGCAGTTCCTCGGCGAATCCCTGCTGGCGCTGGGAAGAAAGCCCGAAGCCATCGAGCTGCTCGAGGCCTCGATCATCCTGGCCCACGAACGCGGTGAGTTCATGCCGCGGGATGCCATGTGCGGCCTGCTCAAGGAATACGGAATCGAGCCGCCAGCCCTCACCTCCGCCGAGGATACCGACGCCATAGAGGCCGGCGAGTTCGTCTGCAAGCGCTGCAGGAAGGCGCGGCCGGGGCTCGATGAACCTCCTTTTTCCGGAGAGCTCGGCGCCGCAGTCCAGGAGGACATCTGCGTGGATTGCTGGAAAGAGTGGATAGCCATGTCGATCAAGGTCATCAATGAATTTCGCCTGAACATGGCCACCCCCGAGGCGAACGAGATCTACGAAACCAACCTCAGAGAATTTCTCGGGCTCTGAGAGCAGTCCGGAAGAGAGCCCGCAGCCCCCCTGCCCCTGTTCGCCTAGGGGCCCGCAAGCTATCATATCTCCCATGAAACTCTCTCACCGTCACATCTCGGCATGGGCGATGCTGCCGACAATCCTCGCATGCTCGATGAGCCCGGGGCGGGATCCGGACTTCTCCGGGGTGGACAAGCTCCTCGCCGCCGCTGTCAAGAGCGGGGCCTTCCCGGGCTGCGCGGCCGCGGTCGGCTCCAGCTCGGGGAGCTACTGGACCGGCGGTTTCGGAACCCTCGCCCTCGATGGCAAGACCGCCGGAAAGCTCTCCCTTCCGGCCGCGGCGAACCCCGGACCCGGGACCCTCTACGATCTCGCATCCCTGACCAAGGTCGTCGGAACGACCTCCGTGGTCGCCGCGCTCATCCAGCGAAAAAAACTGTCGCTTGGAGACAAGGTCTCGAAATACCTGCCCGGCTTCGCCCCCGCCTCGCTGAAAAAGAAGGAGCGGGCCCTGAAGGAGAAGGTGACCGTTGAGCAACTCCTCCTTCACACCTCGGGCCTGCCGAGCTGGAGGCCCCTCTTTGAGAGCTGCTCGAGCTACAAGGCGCTGCTGAAGATCATCCTGGCGACTCCGCTCGAGACCGCGCCCGGCACCAGCTACCGCTACAGCGACCTCGGCTTCATCCTGCTTGGAGAGGTCGTCGCGAAGGCCGGCGGAAAGCCTCTCGCGACACTCGAGAAAAAACTGGTCTTCGATCCACTGGGCATGAGAGAGACCCTGCGGAACCCAGCGGCCGCGCTGAGAAAGAAGATCGCCCCCACGGAGCTCGATGAGGAAACGAAAAAATACATCCACGGGAAGGTCCACGACGAAAACGCGCGGGCAGGAGATGGAGTCACCGGCCATGCGGGACTCTTCTCAACCACCGCTGACCTGGAGCTGCTCTGCCGTGAGCTGCTTCTCGCCCTCAAGGGAAAGAGCAATAAGCTCAACAGCGGAATCATCCGTAATTTCACAGGCCGCAAGGACTCTCCCAAGGGCTCCAGCAGGGCGCTCGGCTGGGATACCCCCTCCGAGAAGAGCTCGGCGGGAGACCTCGCCGGGAAAAAATCCTTCGGTCATACGGGCTTCACGGGAACATCGATCTGGATCGACCCGGAGAGGGATCTCTACATGATTCTCCTGAGCAACAGGGTGCATCCTTCCCGCAAGAACAGGAAGATCTCCGAGGTTCGCAGGGCCTTCGCGGATGCCGTGATCACCGCCGTCAAGAAGAGTGAAAAGAAGGTTCGCTGATGCCAAGGCTGGCCATCATTGGAAACTGCTGCGCGGATCTCTACATCCCGCCGCACGAGCCGCCTCCGGCGGGGGGAATCGAGAGGATTCCCCGACCCAGGGTCGAGCTCGGGGGAAATGGAGCCAATACGGCTGTCACCGCGGCCCGGCTCGGCGTCTCGACCGCCCTCGCCGGCGTGCTTGGCGATGACATCTTCGGCCGTCACCTGCGGCAATCTCTCGAGGCCGACGGCATCGACCTCTCCCTGCTCGCTCCCAGGGAGGATTGCGGAGCCCCGGTAACCCTGGTGCTCAACGACCAGGACGGGGAGCGCAGCTTCGTCCACTACGGCGGCAGCAATGACGCCTGGGAAATGCCGGCAGCCGCCCTGGAGACCTCCTGGAAGGTTTTTCACATGGCGGCGCCGGAACTGCTCGGAGCTTTCTGGCCCGGCCCCTGCCTGGAGGCGGCCGAAGCGCTCAAGAAAGCCGGCGCTGAGCTCAGCCTCGATGTCTTCGTCCCGCAGGACGCCCCGGGGCGCCTGGAAGATCCCGCCGAGGCCCACGCCCCCCTCCTGGGACTTGCCGATATGGTCTTTCCGAACGAGCACGAGGCGGCGGCCGTCACCGGCCGTGACAATCTCGGCGATATGCTTGCCTGCCTGCGCGACATGGGCGTCGAGATCGCGGTGATCAAGAGGGGAGACCGCGGCGCGGCCGTGTCCTGGGACGGCCGGGTTGAAGATATTCCAGCCGCGCAGGTAAGGGCGGTCGACACCTGCGGAGCCGGGGACAACTTTGTCGGGGCCTTCCTCGCCGGCAGGATGAACGGACTGGATCCTCTCGAGTGTGCGCAGCTCGGCTGTGAACTGGGGACCCTCTGCGTTCAGCAGACGGGCTCCGTTACCGCCAGCTCAAACAAGGCGAGACTCGAGGAAATCCTGGAGCGCCACGGGATCGGCTGAGACCGCCTCAGTTCGCTGGCTCAAAGGTTTCCCAGGCTGTATACTGTTCCCCTCACTTCGCCTCTGAACGAACAAACCGGAACACGAAGGGTCATCGAGATGAACAGGATCTTCTTTTTCTCCAGCGCCAGTCTCCTCCTGGCAGCCTGGCTATTGAACCCCGCCCTCGACTATGGAACGAGCTCCGTCGACGCGGCCGCTGCGAGCGCCAGGACGGCGGATGCCATCACCGCGGCCGTAAAAAAGGTGGCATCCAAGCTCTCCGTACGCCAGCGCGAGAAGGCCCTCTTCGACTTCAAGGACGAGGAGCGCCTCAACTGGCATTTCATCCCCAGGCCGCGAAAGGGACTTGCCCTCAGCGAGATGAACGACGCGCAGAAGAAGTTCGTCCAGAACCTCCTCATCGTCTCCCTGGGAGAAAAAGGGGCCAGGACCGTCGAAGAGGTCCGCTCCCTCGAGGGAATCCTGAGATCCATCGAGGGTCCCAACAGGAGATTCAGCCGTGACCCGGAGCACTACTACCTGAGCATCTTCGGCACCCCGGGCTCAAAAGAAAAATGGGGCTGGCGCTTTGAAGGCCACCACCTCTGCCTCAACTTCACCCTCCAGGGGAAGTCCGTCCTCTCAGCGACCCCCCTGTTCTACGGAGCCAATCCCGCCATGGTCCAATCCGGCCCCAGGAAAGGACTCAGGGTCCTGGGCAAGGTAGAGGACCTCGCCAGGCAGCTGATGCGGAGCCTCGACGAATCCCAGCTCAAGACCGCCCTTGGAAAAAGCAAACCCGAGGAGATCAAAGCCACCCAGGCGGCAACCTACGATGCCCGCCTGCCCCTGGGGCTTCCAGGCAGCAGCATGAACGAGGTCCAGGTAAAGACGCTCACCCAGCTGGTGCTCGAACACACGGGAAACCTGGAAAAAGACCTGCGCAAGGAGATGGAGATCTCGCTCACCAAGAAGGTGGCCGATATCCAGCTAGCCTGGAGGGGGAAGCTCGGAGCCGGCGAGGGCCATTCCTTCATCGTTCACGGCCCGGACTTCATCATCAGCTATGCCAATTTCCAGAACAATGCCGCGCACATCCACAGCGCCCTGAGAGCACGCAAGGGCGAGTTCGGAATCGACTCGGAGAAATAACAGGCAGCGGGGCTCTCAGCTGTTCGCCGCGACCTCGGACTCGCCGGGAAGCCGGGCGACCTCGAGATCGCCCGGTAGGGCATCCATGAAGGAGCTTACCGAGAAGACCGCGTTGCCGACGCCCGGCAGCCCGTAACCCGGCGGCGCCGGAAGGTTGTAGCGCAGCAGGGTCTCTCTCCAGAGCCGCAGCAGACCGACGTGGTATTCCAGCGGAGCCGCCCCCTGGTCCCTGCCGAGGACGCTCAGAGGCTCGGGGCACCAGACCGTGAAGCGGGGGGTAATTCCCCTCGACATGAAGTAGTCGAGTCCCTCACCGGTGGAGGCGAGCGCGTCCTCGATCCTTGAAAAACCGTGAGGAGCCGCCATCTCGACTCCGGCGACGAAATTCGGAATAACCTGGGATGGGCCGAAGACCTCCGCCGCAGCCACGATGCGCTTCATCCATTCGTCGCGGCCCACGTAGTCTTCCTTGCCCGGACAGATGATCGAAAAGAGGCGCCTATCCCAGACCTCGTAGTTTGGATGGTAGATCTGGACTCCCGCATCCCGAAACCGCCGGACATCATCGAGCGGGAGCGCCTGGACCACCATCTTGGAAATCCAGCGTCCCGGAAAACGAGAATTGATCGCCCGGGCATAGGCCTCGTAGAAGGTGGCCTCGTCCTGCCCTCTCAGATGGCGGGTGATGCTCCCCCCTGTGATGGTGTAGGCCCGGGTTCGTTTCTCGACATCCGTCTCATCGATAATCTCGAGGGCCTCCACCACCTCCTCGACCGCCTTCACCGTATCGTAGGGCCGGCCGGCCTCCTTCTGCTGGCGAACATTCTCGTTGATGTCGCAGAACTGGCACTCCTCCTTGAAGCCGAAATACTGGCATTTACGGTAGACCGTCAGGTAGACAAGGGAGCCCCACTCGATGGTCGGAGCGATCTCGGTGATGGTCTTGCCGCTTCGCAGATCTCGGCGGTAATACTCCGGAATATCCTGCAGCTCGATATCACAGACCAGTTCCCCCTCCACTAGCAGTGCCAGCTTCCCCTCGACGATATCGACGCGGTAGGGTGAGTCGGGATAAATCCGGACACTCACGATAGTGCGCCTGAAATTCCGGGGGCCGCCCACGAGAGAGAGCTCCTCCGGGACCCTCAGGTTTTCCCCCTGCTCGAGCTCCTTGAAGGGCTGCAGGTCCAAGCTGAAGAAGAAATAAGACTAGGGCTTGAACCCACCACAGAGCCTGAGGGCATCCTCGGAAAAGCTGACCCCCAGCCTGAGCAGGTCTTCCTTGAAGACGGCCTCAGGCGGCACATCGGGATACTTTTCGATGATGCTCTCAACCTCGGCGAGGCGGCTATTGTCGGTCATTTCGCTCATGGAAACTCTCAGGGGGAGTTCACGCTCCCAACGGGGCCCCCCACCGGTTTTTGCTGCCGTCGGGGACCGCGCAAAGTATCATAGGATCACGGCAAAAGCATCTTCGGGTTCCGGGGAGTTGAAACCAAACCGGACGTTGCCCCGACAGACCCTCGAGGCCGCCTGCGAAGCCATGAAACAATACCTCCTTCTCTTTCTGCCGGTACTCTGCGCAACAGCCTGCCCTGAGGGCCGGGCGGCCGTGGTCGAGTTCGACCTCGAGAAGCTGACCCTTCGCTCGAGTCACATCTTCTGTGGTGAGGTGGTCGCGATACAGAGCCGCTGGGACGACTTCCTCGGGCTCGGCAGGGCGATGATAACCGATGTTCGCATCAAGGTCTCGGAGACCTGGCGAGACTCGCCGGGAAAACGTCCGGGGCTCATCCGCGGAAGCCGGACCGGAGCGAAGACCCCGGGCGGCATCACCGAGATCACCATCCAGTATCTCGGCGGCCGGATCGGCGAGCGCTGGCAGAAATGCGCCGAATCACCGCGCTTCCTGAGGGGAGAGAAGGTGCTGGTCTTCGCCAGGGAGCTCAACGGAGCGCTCTGGAGCACGGGCTGGTTCCAGGGAAAATACCGGCTGGAATCGAGTCCGCCGGCCACCGGCAATACCGGGAAGGTTCTCGTCATGGGCGCGAAGCACCTGCCCGTTCGAAAAACCATGGAGCTTCGAACGCTTCGGCTGCAGGTGCGGAAAATCCTCCAGGGAAGAAAAAAAACCGGCGGCGAAGACAGGAGCGGGAAATGACCGGTCGCTGGCGAACAACCCCCTGCCTGGCGCTTCTCGTCCTGTTCCTGGCGGGAGCCCTCTCTACGCCGCAGGCGTCGTGCTTTGATACCCTGGGCATGAGCTGGCGCACCGGCCGGATCAACTACAGGATCAATCCGAACTTCCCGGATGAGAGCCGCACCGGCACCCGCGCGCAGCAGCTCGAGCTCCTCACCTGTTCCGCCGCCTGCTGGCGCGAGCAATCGGCGGCAGCCCGGCGTTTCGTCTACCTTGGAACGACCACCGCCAGCGGGCTCGATGAGGATGACAACATCAACGCCGTCTCCTGGGCCAACCAGGATGGTGGAGACGCCCTCGCCATTACGCTCGTCAGCGGCGTCGGCTCGCGGATCGTGAGCTTTGACATGGTCTTCTTCGCCAGGAGCCTCGGCACCGCCAATAATTGGAACGGCCCCCAGGACCCGCCCAGCGGCACCATGGACCTGAGGGGGATCGCCACCCATGAATTCGGGCATGCGCTCGGTCTCGACCACTCGGATGTCCGCACCGCCACCATGTACGCCGGCGCCCTGAACCGTGGCCAGCATATGAGGACCCTGCACGAGGACGACATCGCCGGCGCCGAGTTCCTCTACGAAACCCGCGGCGGTGCCAATCCCGCCACCCGGATTATCGAGGTGGAGCCGGACTCCGGACCTTCCGCCGGAAGAAACGAGGTTCTCATCCGGGGCAGGAACTTCACCTGGGACCAGAACTCGACCCTCTATGTCGGCGGCCGACGGCTGTCCGCCTCCGCCTGGACCATCGAAGACTGCTGCCTGATCCGGGTGCACCGCATGATCTCCGGCAGCGCGGGGCCGGCGGACATCCGTATCACCGGAGAGCTCGGAGAGGCCGTACTGGAGGACGGCTATCGCTACCTGTCCCCGGCTCCGCGGCTCGCGTCCATCGAACCCGGAGAGGGCCCGGTCACCGGCGGAATCCAGGTGACCGTCATCGGCGAGAATTTCACCTCCGGCGCCGAGCTGCGAATCGGCGGTGTCCGCGTGGAGGATGCCGCGCGGATCGACTCCGGGATGATCCGGGGCACTCTCCCGCGCCGCCGCGGCGGCGGAACGTTTGACGTAACCGTGACGCAGGACGGGGCGGAAGCCCGCCTCCAGGACGCCTTCACCTACCACTCGAAGATCCTGCGCATCGCCGGGAGCGAGGGACCCGCCGGAGGCTCCCGCATCCCCGTCGACGTTCTCTGCACCTCGGATTCAGCGCTCTCGGGAGTGTCCTTCGCCCTCTCTTACGACAACAGCGAGCTCACCGTCGACGGCATCAGCAACGAGAAGCTCCTCACGAGCGAGGCGAGCTTCGCCGCCGCCAATATCGACAACGACTCGGGCATCGCCACCTACGGAATCGTGATGTCCTTCACCGGCGCCTCGCCCAGCATTCCGGCCGGAGAAGAGACTGTCATAGCGAGGCTCCTGGTGTCGCTCTCACAGTCTCTCGATGACGGCGATCGCGTCGAGCTGGACCTGGCCGGCGGCATCGGCTCTCCCCCGGTCAACCTGGAATTCACCACAAGCGGCGACGGCCGCGTGGTCGAGCCCCTGGCCCTCAGCGGGACCGTCATCGCCCGTCCCGCACCGCTGTTCCTGCGGGGCGATACCGATCAAAGTGGAACCATCCAGTTGACAGACGCGGTCTTCCTGCTGGATTATCTCTTTCGAGGCGGCAGGGTACCCTCCTGTGAAGATGCGGCGGATGCCAACGATGATGGCAGCATCGACATCTCCGATGGAATCCTGATCCTGCGCTTCCTGTTTTCCGGAGGGGACAGGCCCCGAGCGCCATTCCCCAGGGCCGGAAGGGATCTGACCGAAGACAACCTCGGCTGCTGAGCGCCTGTAGCCTTGAACCGACTCGCATTGCTTACCAGCGGAGGAGACTGCCCGGGGCTGAATCCCTGCATTCGCTCCGTCGTGCGAACAGCCCTCGCCGGAGGGATCGAGGCCATCGGAGTCCACAGGGGCTGGCGCGGTCTCATCGATAACGACATGGAGCCAATGGATGCGCGCAGCGTAGCCGGGATCGTCAATCTCGGAGGTACCGTTCTACGCTCGAGCCGCTGCCCGGAATTCAGGGAGGCGGCTGCGCGCGAGCAGGCCATCGCCAACCTCGCGGAACGCGGGATCGATGGCCTGATCGTGATAGGAGGCAACGGCTCGCTCCGGGGAGCCTGTGAGCTTTCGCGGCAGGCCAGCCTGCCGCTCATCGGCATACCGAAAACGATCGACAATGACGTAGGGGGAACCGACTACGCCCTCGGATTTGACACGGCCGTCAATACCGCGGTCGAGGCGATCGACAAGATTCGCGACACGGCGACCTCCCACGAGCGCCTCTTCCTGGTCGAGGTCATGGGCCGCGATCGCGGCTTCCTGGCCCTGGAGGTCGCGCTGGCCTGCGGAGCCGAGGGGGTGTTGGTGCCTGAGATGCCGACCGACATCGCCGCCCTCTGCGCCGGGCTCGAGCGCTGCCGTGAGGCCGGCAAGGTCTCCAGCATCGTCGTCGTCGCAGAAGGTGACGACGCGGGCAACGCCTATGAGATCGCGGATAAGATCACCGCCCAATCGGACTACGAGTTGCGTGTCGCGGTGCTCGGCTATATCCAGCGCGGCGGGACCCCGAGCGCCCTCGACAGAGTGCAGGGAGGTCTCTTCGGTAAGGCGGCGGTGGACGCGCTCGTGGCGGGCGAGACATCGAAGCTGGTGGCGAAGCGAAACGGCGAGACGACGCTGGTGGACCTGGAGCTGGCCTGGAAGGAAACCCGGGAGCTGCCCGCGCACCTGCTGGAGCTCGCCCGGGTGCTCGCCAGCTGAAGGGGCTACTCTTTCTTCCCTCCCACCGAGAACAGCCGGCTCTCGGTGCGCACGTACATTCGTCCGCCGCTCACCGCGGGGGTCGAGCGGCAGGTGTCGGCAAGCTCGTTTTTTCCCAGCACCTCGAACTTCTCAGAGGCCGACAGAACGACGACAGTGCCCTTGTCGTCGGCGCAGAAGAGGCGCCCATCGACACAGACCGGCGAGCCGTGAAAATTACCGCCGCCGCCGGCCCTCTTCTGCCAGATCACCTACCCTGTCTCCACCCTGGCGCAGGTGACGACCCCCAGGTCGCTCCACAGAAAGAGCCTGCCGTCGAAGACCAGCGGGCTTGGAACGTGCGGCGCCGAACGCGAGATCCTGTAGACCTCCTTCACGCCGTGCTTTTTTCCGCTGGTCGAGGGACGGACCACGACAGCGTTCTTGCCACCATTGAGAGCCCCGGAGTTGGCAACCACCAGGTCCTTCCAGACCACGGGCGAACCCACGGCTCTCTGGGGAAAGGTGCCGAAGACATCGATCATCCAGTTCTGCCTGCCGAGCTTCGGATCGACCCCGACGATTCCCTCGAAGCAGTGCACGAAGACAATCTCCGTCGGACGGCCCGGCGCGCTGAAGACACAGGGGGTTGAATAGCAGGCCCGCTTACCCGCGCGCGGGAGCTTCCAGCGCTCCCTGCCCGTGGCGCGGTCGACCGCCAGCAGGAAGCTGCCCTTCTTGTGATCGTTGGAGATGACCACCAGGTCCTCAAATACGATCGGGGAGGTGCCGCCGCCCTGGCCGTGCAGGTAGGGGCCGAGCTCGTAGCGCCAGCTCTCCTTGCCCTCGTGATCGATCGCTACCAGCCGGGATTCCTTCTTCGACTGCCAGAGAACGTAGACCCGCTCCGCGTCTGTCGCCGGGGTATTGGATGCGTAGGAGTTGTTTCGATGCTTGCGGTAGGTCGCGTAGGGAAAATTCTTCTTCCACCGCGTCTTGCCGTCCGCGGTGTTGATCGCCAGGAGGGTCCTCGTTCCGGCGTCATTGTCGGCCGCCGTCACGAAGACCAGCTCGTCCCAGACGACCGGGGAGGAATTCCCCTTGCCGGGCAGGTCGATCTTCCAGTTGAAGTCGCTCTCCTTCCACTGCGCCGGAACGGTCTTCGCATCGCTCAGGCCGGAACCGTTGGGGCCGCGAAAGCGCGTCCATTCATCGGCCGCGGCCGGCAGGCAGGCCAGCAGGAGACCGCAAGCAGCGAACGCGCATCGATAGTACCGGCCTGGTGGTTTCATTTTTCGGTTGAGCGAATCAGGATTCGAATGAGAGCTCATTTTCGCACGCGGGGAGCCCGCCGCAAAGTACTCCCCGCCGCGACAGCTTCCTAGCCGCCTGGAGGGGGCGGAGGCGGCGAATCCGCCCCGGTCTCCTCCCCCCCGGAGCTCCCGCTCTCCCCCAGAGGCGAGGCGGGAGGGGCGGAAGCCGGCTCGCTGAAAAAAGCGGTCGGATCGAAATAGCTCGACTCCACCTCGTACTAGAGGACAGCCACGTCGGGGTGTAGCAGCTGGAACTCGAGGTAATAGCCCAGGCCGTGCGTTGAGCTCAGGGAGAGGCGGCCCCCGAACCCCCTGGTGGCCACCAGGTCGGGTGGGTAGAGATCCGTGAAAACCGGCTCGAAATCCAGCGGGTCCCGGAAATACTCCGCGAACTCCGTGCCGGCCGGAAGACGCTCGATCGTCTTGTCGTAGAGAACCATCGCCCGAGTAACGACGGAAACGTCCTTTTTCACCAGCTTGGCGTCTGAAGTCATGCTGCCCTCCAGCTCGTGGCACGGGCCCCTCTCGATGTTCCCCGCCACCACCCTCAGCCTCACGCCATCGAGATCCATCGCCGCCTTACCCGATATCCAGTCGGAAACCAGGAGGCGTGACTGGCGATTGATCTTCGCCTTGCTCCGGGAGCCCCTCGACAGTCCCTCCGGGATATTGAAATGCAGCCCAAGGTCCGGCGCTTTCCAGTAAGCCTTGGTTTTTTTCCAGGCGAAATACAAGAGGCCGCACGCGGGACCAAGCAGGAAGATGAGCCCGAGCTCGAATACCTCGCGGCTCATAGTGAGGAGCGAGCTCCTGATAAAACGTTCCGTCAGGAAAAGAAAAACCAGACAGCCCCCCCAGAGCGCCAGAAGCACGGACTTGCGCTCGGCTGGAATCATGAATAGGTTTTTCACGAGAACCTGTTCGTCGGGCGGATTGATCGTCTCGTCAATATCTTCGCTCAGGTGGATGTTGCCGAGCTCCAGGGGCGCCTCGAACTTCTTCGATAGATGGTCATCTCCGATGAGAATCGAGACTCGCGCATAAAGCCGGATCCAGTTCCCCTCGTAGGTGAAGAGCCTCCGTGGGCATTTGTAGCGCAGGGTGTGCAGCGGTTTGCTGACCTTGAAGCTCTCGCTCAGCAGCTCGACCTTTTTATTGATGGGATTGGAATGGTCGACCTTGCAGAAGAGAACCAGCTTTACGTCGGCCCTCTGGCCGCCATGCCGCTTCAGGTCCGGGCGAAACCTGATGAGAGCCCGCCGCCCCTCGGCGGTCTTCTCTACCTCTATTTCCAGGCTGGCCTGGTTCATCATGACCTGTTCATTGCCGGGAGGTGCGGGAATACGGGAACTGTCCAGCCGGGAGCTGGCCTAGAGCTTAGCAGGGCAGGTCCTGTGACAACGGAACAAAATGCCCCCGGGTCATCCCCGGCCGAAGCGCCCGGCGGCACTACGGTTTCGCTCCAGCCTGGACCCATCGGCGCAGGAGACCGAGCGAGGCGGCATCGAGAGCCGGGGCATCGTCTTCGGGCGGCATCCTCGTGACCAGGCCGCTGTCTTCCACCGCGCTGATGAGGATGCTCGAATCGGCATCGCCCGGGACGACGGCCGGCCCGCTCTTGCCGCCGGTAAGGATTCCCCCAAGGCTGTCGAGCCGAAGCTCCGACTCCGGCTCCTTCGCCCCGTGGCAGGAGACGCAGTTGCTTTTGAAGATCCCGCTTACCGATGTATACGACACCCCGGTCGACCCCGCGCCGCAGGAACAGAGCAGGCAGAGCAGCGGCAGGAGCGGCAACAAGCGCACGGGATCAATCTCCGACGACCGCTGAGATCGGGGTTCGCAGGTCACCCTCGATCTTCCGGGTGTTCCACTCCCTCGCGTAGCGCTCGAGGGCCGGATCAGCCGGGTAGCTCTCGCCCTCGGCGTAGGGATAGGACTTCATGCCGGCGAAGGGAAGGGGCGCCACACCATCACCATGCCCGGTATAGAAGTCCATGTCCTTGCAATAGCCACCGCTCTTCCAGAAGAAGGTCCGGCGTCCACCGGGGGCCAGTTCGCCCAGACGATCGGCCCTGAAGGAGAATTCAATCTCATCGCCGGGCCCGAAGATCACGAATCGCCCGTCATCCTCTTCGAGCAGGGGGCGGACATCGCCGAAACGGGTATAGCTGCCCGGCATGACCTTGTAATGAGTCCACTCGGCGAACTCCTTGTAGAGAAAGCCCTCGACCTCCTCCCCGGGAGCGGGATCGATCGGGAAGCCGCGGTAGTGCAGGTGGGCCCGGTCGGCCTTCAGCTGGCGCACCGTGACCTTCTCATCCCCGGCCCCCCTGAGATCGACATCCCGGGCCCGGGCGATGAAGACCTCGTCCCAGGCGATCTCGAGGTTGGTGTCGATCTTCAGCCGGCGGTCTCCCGGGCGCAGGAGGTCGGCGAGATCGACGCTCATCCAGCGCGGATAGCCCGCCGGGAATCCCCACTCTTCGCGGAGGGTCTCCCACTATCCATCGCGCTCGACGCGGAAGCTCGGGGCCATGGGAACGAAGCCCGCCTGCGAGGCGGAGAAGTTCGTCGTCGAATAGCCGTACTCGATATAGCCGTAGAGAAAAAGAACCGGCCGGCCGGGAGCATCGGAGCGAATGAGCTCATCGAGCGAGGCGGGAAACTCGAGCTCGACGGCCTGCGGCTTCTCGAGCACTCCCATGAACCTCCTGTCGGGCTTGAGCTCAGGAGCGTAGGCCGCGTCGAGCTTCTGTACGCGCGAGGTCATATCCGCTCCATCCTGGTCAATCGCCTTCAGCGGGTGGAGCTTCTCCTCAAAGGAGAGGAGCCCGTAGCCCGGAGCCGGGCCGAGAATGGCGAACATCTCGTTGGGCAGGACCGTCGTACCCTCGGGATGATCGACTGCCACGAGCGCGGCGCTGTCGAGGTAGGTGCACTCCTCGAGGGGCTCGAGCACCCGCAGCTCGTAGGAAGCTCCAGCCTCTGCGTTCTCGCGCGCCTCGAGTCTCGGGATCCAAAGCAGCTCGGTCGGATCCGGGGCGCTGTAGCGCCCGGGGGCCTCGAAATACCCGAGTCCCCCGACCCCGAGGAAATCAGCGACAAATTCAAAGGAGTCTCCATTCCAGCTGAAAAGCACCGGGCAGGAGGTCGGCTTGCGCTCCTTCTCCTTGATCTCGTGAATCTTTCCGGACACCAGCCCGAGCTCGCTCTGGAGAATACCATCGGGCCAGAGAATACGAACCGTGTCAGCGGCCGGAGCGCCGCCGAGACCACAGAAAAAACGCGCCGCCGCGCGCGCCGTGCCGCCGGTAGAGCCGTTGAGCTGCCGCCTCGCCACCCGGGTTCCGGAACGCACCTCGACGCTCGCCCCCAGGGCGGCGGGATTGGACCGCTCGGCGTCGGGCTTCACCTCCTCGCGAAGAGGGCCGGTGAGCTCGAGACCGATCCACGTTCCGGGGATCTCGAGAGCGTGAGCGGTGGTCGCCCCGGCCGTGTCCGCCACGACCAGCTCGACTCCCCCGTCGATTCCCATGCAGCCGGCCAGGACGCTCACCGCGCCCCCCCGGGTCTTGCGTCCAAGTTCGAATCGCCTGGTCTCTTTACCGGGAGAGACCAGGACGGCTCCTTTCGCATCACCGGCAGGTTTCGCGTCGATGACCAGGAGCTCGAGGGCCAGGTCTCCATCGAAATCAAAGAGCGTCCCGCCGGTCCCGCCAAGCGCTCCGTAGCGGCTGGAGAAATCCCTGTCCAGGGTAAAACGCAGCAGGCCATCGTTGCGCAGGAGGCGGAGGCTGTCGCCGCAGAAGGCGACAAGGTCCTCATCTCCGTCTCCGTCGAGATCCCCCGAGGTAACGCTCACGATTCCCGCGGCAGAGAGTCCCGCGGCCTGCTTGACCTCCGCGAACTTCCAGGCGCGATGGTTCGAGAAAAACCTGGCGCCGCCGCGTTCGTCGAAAACGGCGAGGTCGAGATCGACATCGCCATCGAGATCCACCACGGCGAGCTCCACCACGGCGAAATCGAATTCTTCCAGCCCGCAGTCGGCGCCGATGTCGCTGAAGCCGCCAAGGCCGGCGGGATCATCGCGATCGTTGTTGAGCACCTGTACCCGGGAGGTGACCTTGCCATCGGCTTCCTTCCACTGGCGCAGGCAGATAATGTCGAGATCCCAATCGCTGTCGACATCGAGGGCGTAGAGGCGCAGGGGGAAGCCCCCGTCGCGCCCGGACTTCACCTTGACGCTGGCCTCCTCGAGGCCGCCCTTGCCATCGTTGAGCAGGAACCTGAGAGAGCCGGGGGCGGCAACGACCAGGTCGAGATCGGTGTCTCCATCGAGGTCGGCGAGACAGCAGAGATTCGCATCGAAGGCCAACCTGCGGGCGAGGCTGTAATCTCCCGCCGCCGAGTAATTGAAGATCGAGAGAGCGCCCTGGGCGCCATCGGCGGCCGCGCTCCCGCAGAGGATCAGCTCGAGCGATCCATCTCCATCGAGATCACCCACAGCCATTCCCGCCGCCTGGCTTCCGGACGGGGCCGGGACGGTCCGCGGAACGCCGCTGATCTCGCGCCCGGCGCCGATGGACGCCGCCGGGGCCTCCGCCGGGGGCGAGGCGGTGTAGCCCGGGGGCAGGGAGTCCCTGACCGCGAGGCTGTACCTTCCCCCTTCGCCGTACTTATGTCCCACCAGGATTCCGGCACCGGCCTTCTTGAGACGCTTGAACTCGTTGAGCATGCCGATCCGCAGGTCTTTCTCTTCTCTGCGATGAAGGTTCGCCATGCGGTACCAGGCCGAGGCGAAGGATGGCTGCAGCTGGAGCGCGCGGCGAAGATGGCGCACCGCCCCTTCCTTGTCATCGCGGTCAGCAAGGATGGTGCCGACATAGTAGTGCCCATGCGGGTCATCAGGATCGAGCTCCACCACCTTCCTGAAGAGCTCGAGTGCCTCGTCGGTCCTCTGCAGGTGTTCGTACTGAATACCGAGGACCAGCAGCGCATGAGAGCTGCGGGGATTCAGCTCCAGCGCCTTCTTCATATTGGGCACGCACTTACTCTCATCCTGGAGATTGAGACCGGCTATGCCGCGGTTGGTCCAGGCCGCCTCCCAGGCGGGAAAGCTCTCGCAGAGCCCGGAGAAGATCTTGTAGGCGCCTGAATAATCGTATTGTTCGAGCAGGCCGATCCCCCTGCCCATCCTGCGAAGACCCTCGGCAGGTCCAACCCTGGAACCCGGGCTGCAACTCCATGCGGCGGCCGCGATGAGGAGCAGGAGCAGCGCTCCCGCCATCCTGCCGGGCGCGGGCGCCGAGCGCGCGGGCTCTTCAAACAAACGATCGGAGATGCTCAATTATCTTTACCTCGGAGAAAGACTTTGCCGACACTGGCGCTTGATTCTACAATTCCCGAGGGCCTGGTAAAGTACGGTATTTCCCCGTTCCGGGCCTGAATTAAACGGCTTGCATTCTACTATCCGCAGATTACTGCGGGGCAAAATTCGTCGATGAACCGCCTTACTTCAGCCCCCTGGCGAAGTGCGGACGGTTCCCGGCGCAGTTGCGCTCCGTGGAGTACCCGTGTTACCTGATCCATCAAACGAAGACTGCGCCGCGGAGGTGCCTGAAGAGCTGCACTCGTTCTCCGAGGAGGGCCCGTTCAAAAACTGCACCATCTGCGAGAAGGATCTTGAACACCTGGGACTCTACGAGATCCAGAAGGTCTACCGGGACAAGGAGGTGATCTTCGAAACGGCCATCTGCCAGGCCTGCGGCGAAGATCTCTCCAAGGAGATGTCCCGGGAATCGCTCGAGGCCATGAAGGGCTTCATGCTCTGCAACTTCAAGCCCACCGAGGGGCCCGACCACTGTCACTTCTGCGGCTTTCCCAGGGCCCTCTTCGAGAATTTCACGGTCATCGGAGCCTGCCGGGAGCTGTCCCTCCTGCTGCCCATGATCATCATGTGCGAAAAATGCAGTGAAGACCTGCAGGGACAGCTCTCCCGGAAGACCCGCGATGTCCAGGGCGATTTCATCCGCGACCACTTCCCGGGCGTGCCGGCGGATCTCGACCTGAGCCCCTCGGTGGGAACCCTGTTCTGAAGAACCCGCGCGGACCGGCCTCGAGCCGGATTCCCGCCCGGGGTTGGTTTTTTCCCGGGCCTGGGTTATCTTGCCCATCCACACGGAAAAGCACGGTGGAAGAGAAGAAACATGTTTGCCTTACTGGAACCGACAGAGATCCTCGCCTGGCTCGAGCAATACCAGTACTGGGCCATGTTCGGCATACTCTTTCTCTGCGGGATCGGCCTTCCGATTCCCGAAGAGGTCACGCTGATCGGCAGCGGGGTGGTGGTCGGCTTCCACCTCGCCGATTTCTGGATCGCCTCGGCGGTCTGCGTAACAGGCATCCTCATCGGCGATTCGATCATCTTTTTCACCGGCAGGAAGCTGGGGCAGAGCTTTCCCGACAGCTGGTTCATCCGGGCGATCAACAATAAGAAGGTCCACCGGCACTTCGCCAAACACGGCAACAAGGCTGTCTTCTTCGCGCGTTTTCTTGCCGGGGTTCGCATCGGCGTCTACGGCTACGCCGGGCAGCACGGAATGCGCTGGGTAAAGTTCATTTTTTTCGACCTGATCGGAGCCCTCATCTCCTGCCCGATCTCGATTTTCTTCGGTATGTGGGCTGCCCAGAAGCTGGCGCCCGGCAAGACTCCAAAGGATGCCCTCGAAAAAGCCATGGGTCTCTTTGAAGAATACAAGCCCATCGTGCTGCTGGTCATCGGGAGCCTGGTCGCCCTGATCATTATCTACGCAATCTACAAAACCCGGCGCTACCGCACGGAGATCAAGCGCGTCCTGGAGGAGAAAAAAGAGGCGAAAGAAGCCGCCCGATCCGCCGCAGAGCCGCCGGACGAAGACGGCGAGCCCCCCGCGGAGAGCGACGAGGAGAGCGGAGCCTGAGTGGCTTCTCAGCAGCGGGTAAAGCCCGGCGCGACCCTGGAGAGATAATCCAGGCTCCTCTGGATCCCATCCTCGGGGTCCTCGAGGGGCTCGTACTCGATCAGGTACACGCCGTCGAACTTCATCCGCTCGAAGACGGGACCGTAATCGAGATCGTCGTCCCCGATGGCGCAGGCGACCCAGCCACCCCCCCTCGAATGCCAGTCCTTGAGATGGCAGTAGTTGATGCGGTCGTTGAGAAGATCGAGACAGTACCTGTGATCGCCGGGTGAGACCGCCTTGATGTTCCCTGGATCGTAATTGAAGCCCACCCGGGACGGAAGATTCTCCAGAAGACGGCCGAGACACTCGCGGTCGGTGGTGACGCTGTTGATATGAACCGCGCTGCCATCGTCCCTGAACTCGAGGGCTCCATGCGTCTCGATGGAGATCTCCATGCCGAGCTCGGCGCAGAGTCTCTCGCAGCCCTCAAAGGCGCTGAATAGCCTGCTCCAGATCTCTTCAGTCATATCAGCGGCCGGGGTGAAACCCGCGAACAGCCTTACGTGGGTCGCTCCACAGCTCCGGGCGGAACGAAGCTGCCCGAGCACCTTCGCCACCATCGCTTCGTGCTCACCCTCGGCGGCGAGGGTGAAGTCATTCTCGAGGCAGCAGAAGGGCGTGTTGATGCCGTAGCGTTCGCCGAGCGCCCTGAACTCCGCGACATCCGCCTCGCCCGGCTCCTCGGGAAGTCTTCCGGGCTGTCCTCCCCCGATTCCGAACTCCAGGAACCTGAACCCGAACCTCTCGGAAATCCTGAAATGCTCCTGCATGGGAACATTTCGAAACCCCCATTCTCCGCAGCCGACAATCATGCCTGGAGCTCCTGGTAAAAAAGCGACCGGACGAGGCGCCAGGGGTCCCGAAACCGGAGCGACCGGAGGCCTGGCGCTCCGACAGGATAGCATCGCTCACGGGCATCTCAAGGAAGGGAATACGGGAGCGCTCCGCCGGCTTTGTCGGTTTGTGTCGGATACCCCGAATGCGGCTTGTGAGGAATATCGGAGACCTCTATAAAAAATACTCGGGGTGGGAGTCTCGATGGAATAAACTGCTCGGCTCGGTGGATCCGCTCTGCTGGTCCCGCAACCGTAAACTAATCTTCTTTCGCTGTTTTTTCGTATGAACCCGTGTGCAATTCTCTTTTTTTTCATCGGCCTCTGCCTGACATCCACGATGGGTGTCGCGCTCCCGGCTGATCCCGCCGTGGGGCCCTCCTTCGGATTCCAGGGCCTGGAAATTTTCAAGGTCGAAGGCTCCGCCCTGGGACTCACGGTCACGGATCTCGACAACGACGGCCGCAAGGACCTCGTCGTCGCCAACAATACCGAGGGCACCATCCGGCTGCTCTACCAGGGTGGTGAAAAGAAAGACTCATCCGGGAAGAAACCGCCGCGGAACACCGTCGGCTCGGACTCCCGCTTCCGGGTCGAGAAATTCTATACCGACAAGAAGGTCAACTCCCTGGCCGTCGGAGATTTCAACGGCGATGGGAAACCCGACCTGGCCTATTACTGCGATCCTCCCGAGCTCGAGATTGTCTACCAGGGGAAATCCTGGGGGGCCGAGCGCAAGCGCTACCCCATACGGGACGGCTCCAGCTCTTCCTACGCCCTGCAGACAGCCGATCTCGACTCGAATGGGAAGCTCGATCTCGTTCTCCTGGGCAACCTCAAGACCTACCTCTTCTACCAGAGGAAAAGCGGCGGCCTCGGCCAGCCATCGATCCTGCAGAATGCCGGCGAAGGCATCACCGCACTGGAGCTGCGGGATATCAACGCCGATGGAAAAATCGACCTCGTGTACTTCAGCCCCTCGTCCGAAAAACCGGTATTGACGCGGCTCCAGGGAGACAGCGGGTTCGCCCCCCTCATCGCCAGCCGGTTGCTGGCCCTGCAGGCCTGGGCGCTCCACACCGAGAACGGAAAGCCTCTGCTCTACACCATCCAGAGCAACACCCGCAGGCTCAAGGCGTACCGCTGGCAGGATCGGGATGTCGAGGGCGGCCTCGGAAATCCCAGCCTCGTGGCGCTGCGCAAGAGCGGCGACAGCTCAAAGCGCAAGAGAATCATCAGCGACGTCAACCGGGACGGAAGACCCGACCTGGTGGTCAGCTACCCGGAGACTGCCCAGCTGGAGGTTACCTTCCAGGGCAGCGACGGCGCCTTCTCCCATTCGGCCTCCTACCCCACGCTCGCCGCGGTAAACAGCCTGGCGGGCATGGACATCGACGGAGACGGCCACGAGGAGCTCGTCGTCACCAGCGCCAAGGAAAAAGCCATCGGGGTGAGCGCCTGGTCCGGCAAGCGCCTGACGATCCCCGAGACCTGGGCACTGCCCTCGGAGCCCGTGCTGCTCTCCGCTGCCCCCCTGGTTGAAAATGGCGGCCAGCGGGCCTGGGTCGTACAGAGGGAGAAGGGCGGAAAATACCGGCTGCGGATACTCGCTCTCGAGCCCGGCGGCAAGCTCAGCGAGGAGGCCAGCCTGGAGCTCCCCTCCAAGGGCTCTCCCCCCAACGCGCTCCGGCTCTTCGACGGCAACGCCGACGGCGCCACCGACATGATGGTCTTCATCCCCTACCAGGATCCCTCCTTCTTTCTCCACAAGCGGCAGAAGACTCCGGAAGGGAAGCACCAGTCGACCTTCGAAAACCTCAGCCAGAAGCCCGGCTTCGGCCAGGGACAGCTGGCGAAGCTCCAACCCGCCGCCCTGACCCTGCTCACTGGCGTGAAACGCTCGAAGATGATGGTTACCTCGGGCAGCTACGTCCGGTTCCTCGAGCTCGATGGAGCGAACCGGCTCAATGTGCTGGACCAGCACAGCGGCCGCAGCTCCGAATCCAAGCTGAAGGCCGGAACGGCTCTCGATCTCGATGGAGATGGGACGGATGAGATCGTTCTCATCGACTCCTCCGTCAACTCGATCGAGATTCTCCGAAAGGCCGCTGACGGCGCCTACTCCATCACAGACCAGGTGAAGCTTCCCAAGCTCCAGTTCGTCCGGCTCGATGCCCGCGACCTCGATGGTGACAAGCGTGAGGATCTCGTTCTCTATGGAAAAACCCAGACGGCTGTCTTCTATTCGAAAAAATCGCAGCCCGGCTTCGTCGAGCAGTTCAACTACACGGTCGAAGACAAGGACCTCGGGCGCCCCCAGGATCTCTCGATCGGCGACCTCGACGCCAACGGCAAAGCCGACGTGGTCATCTCCACCGCGCCGCACTACAATCTTCTCTTTCTCACCAATTCCGGGGGAAAAGAAAAAAAGCCGGCGGCGAACGGTAAGGAGGCTCTCGAGCAGGCTCTGAGCTTCAGAATGTTCGAGGAGAAGTCCTACAGCCGCCGCTCTACCAATCTCGGCCCGAAGCAGATGATCATCGAAGATATCGATGGCGACAATGCGGCGGACCTGCTGCTGCTGATCCACGACAGGATCCTGCTCTACCTCCAGGGAGGGGCCCTGTGAAAGGCTCTCGAAAATGAACGCGCTGAAAATACTTACCATCTCATTCATCTTCCTGCCGATCCTCGCGACCGGTCCCGGCCCCGCGGCCGCGGAGGACTCCTCGAAATCAGGCTGGGAAAAAGTCCAGCTGAGGGGCGGGAATACCCTGCAGGGAAAGGTCATCAAGAAGACCGACACGGACATCTTCCTCGACGTCGGCTACACGATACTTCGCATCCCACGCGCCTCGATCGACCTCATCACGGCGATCGTGGAGAGCGGCGACCCCGCCAGCGCCAAGGCGGGAAGCCCATCCGGTCCGAAGGCCGACTCGATCTTCTTCACCTCCCAGCGCGACGCCGGGACCATCGAAGAAAAAGCCCGGGAGGTCGCCGAAGCTGTCGTCCAGGTGCTCTGTCTCAGCAAGTCCGGGTCGGGCTTCATCATCAACCGGAAGGAAGGCTACGTGGTTACCAACTACCACGTCATCGAGCAGGAGCGCGACATCTCGCTGATGATCTACGTGAAGGAGAAAAAAGGACTGCGAAAAGAGAAGGTCAGTGATGTCCGGATCGTCGCCTTCAACCCGTTCTTCGACCTGGCGCTGCTGAAGATCGAGAACCCGCAAAAGATACCCCTGCGGGAGACCTATCTCGGCGACTACGGCCGCGTGAAAATCGGCGACCCGGTCTTCGCCATCGGCAACCCCCTGGGCCTCGACCGAACGGTGTCAGACGGCATCGTCAGCAACCGCAGCCGCGCCCTCGGCGGCAAGCTGTCGATCCAGACCACCGCGGCCATCAACCCGGGCAATAGCGGAGGCCCTCTCTTCAACAACCGAGGGGAGGTGATCGGCGTCACCAGCTCGAAGATCATGGGCGGCGAGTCCCTCGGCTTCGCCATCCCGGTTCACTACGTAAAGGATTTTCTCAGAAACAGGGCGGCCTTCGCCTTCGACAAGGACAACCCCAATACGGGTTTCCGCTATCTGAAGCCGCCCCCAAAGAAGCTAAAGGACAAGAAAAAGAAATAAGGGGATCGCGGAGCGTGGGGCTCCGGGAACCCAAGCGAATTATCAGCGTATTTCCAGAAAGAAAGGAACTCAAACATGCTGAAACGTATCTTACTCCCCCTCGTTGTCGCGATCGTCGGACTCAGCGCCTGGGCGATAGCCCAGGACAAGCAGACCATCGTCGCCGGCCCATCCATCCTCAAGGCCCTGCCGAAGGACGCGACCCTCGTGCTGCACGCGCCGAGCATCGCCGGCATCGTCAAGGACTTCAAGAGCTCCCCGATCTACAAGCTCAAGGACAAGCAGGAGTTCACCGAGCTCATCACGCAATTCGAACAGACGATCGAAGAAGGCCGCCAGGACATCATCGCGGAGACGCAGGTCGATCCCCTCGAGATGCTCAGCTCCGTCAAGGGCGAGGCTATCTTGGCGGTCGGCGACGTCTCAAAGACCATCAGGGACCTCGGAGAGGCGATCCTGAACATGGAGGAGCCCGAGATTGACAGCGAATCTATCCCTGTCATCCTCGGTGTAGACGCCCTCGGGGGACGCCAGGAGTTCAAGAAGAACCTCCTGTCCATCATGGCGCTGGCGGTTCGCGAGGGCGCGGGGGTCAAGACCGAAGATTTCCACGGTGGCAAGATCACCACCTTGAGTCCGCCCGAGGAGGCCGAGGACGGACCTGAGCATATCTACGTCGGCGAAAAAGGCTCGAAGTTCTTCGTCAGCCTCAGCAGGAAATTCCTCGAGCAGACCATTGCCAGGCTCTCGGAAGAGAATCCGGAGGACTCCATTCTCAACAATCCCGCCTACAAGGAAACCCAGGCCCGCCTCGGCAAGGGAAACCACGTTAACTTCTTCATGAACATGAAGCCTGTTCTCAAGGCCGTCAACGGCGCCATGGAGGGCAATCCCTTTGTCTTCCTCTGGCAGACCATCGAGGAGGTGCTCTTCGGAAAAAGCCTCAACAACTTCGGTATTGGATTCGCTCTGGAAGAAGATGGGCTCCGCGGCAGGACCTTTGTCCACAACGATGGGGCCTCTGACGGCCTGCTCAGCTGGGTCAAGAGCGAACCCTTCGCCGCCGCGCCGCCTTCCATCGTCCCGGGGGACACGGGAACCTACAGCGTCTCGGGCCTCAACGCCAAGGCCATCACCAAGTCCGTGAACAAGCTGCTCAACCTCGCCCAGTCCTTCATGGCCCTGCAAGGCCAGGAGGCCAACATAAAAGAGATGTTCCTGGAAACGATGGGCTTCAAGATCTCGGACCTGCTCGGCAGCATTGGAAACCGTGTCCACACCTTCGGCTCGGGCAGGGCCGCCGGGATCGAAAACCCCCTCGGCGACTCTACGGTCGTTCTCGAGCTCTCCAATGACGCTCCCTGGAAGAAGCTCGTCGATAAGGCCATCGAGCTGACCGGCGGAGCTCTCGAGCCCCAGAAGTACATGGGCCGCGACGTCTTCATCATGGGCGACGGATTCTCAGGCCCCGCGCCGGGCGTCTGCATCACCGACAAGATGGTCATCTTCAGCACCGAGGGCGAGAACGTCCAGAAGGTGATCCGCAGGATCGGCAAGGATGCTCCCGGGCTGGCCGCGAACGAAGAGTTCAAGAAGGCCCTCGGCACGCTCCCCGCCCAGGTCACCGGAATCGCCTACCAGAGCTCCTCGGTAGCCTCCGGTTACATGGAGATGATCGAGCAGGCTCTGCAGTTCTCGCCCGCTGGTGAAGCGGTTCCGCCCGAGGCCATGAGGGTTCTCGGAGCGCTGCTGAACCTCATGGGGACCTCCTCCAGCTATACGACCTGGACGGAAAAGGGACTGTATGCTGAAAGCGTGACCCGCTTCAAAAAGTAGGTAGCGAGTACCATCGGCCGACCTGGTGCGTATAATCAGCCGACATGAATGCTGAAGGAATACAACCAGGCCGGGGCCTCGTGGCCGCCCCCCAGGCGGAGGCGGCCTACGAGGGCGCCCGTGTCCTCACGGCCGGGGGCAACGCGGCCGACGCGCTGGTCACCGCGGCGTTTGTCCAGGGAGTGGTGGACCCCCACCGCTGCGGAATCGGCGGCTTCGGCTGCGCTACCCTCTTTTTTTACGAGGCCGCGGGGGGGCCAGGCCGCTCCCTCTGCGTCGACTTCCATGGACGGGCGGGAAGCCTGGCAAGGCCGGATGTGTGGGCGGATCTCTTCGAGGACGAGACGCCGGATGGATTCGGCTACCTGGTAAAAGACAAGGTCAACGACGTCGGCTACCAGGCGATCACCGTTCCCGGGATGGTCGCGGGTGTGGCCGAGATCCACTCCCGCTTCGGCAGGATGCCCTGGGGAGAGCTCATCGAGCGGGCCATCCCCTACGCCGAGAATGGATTCCGGGTCACGCCGGAGCTGGAGAATTTCTGGATCCGGCCCGGCCTCCACGGCAGGGTATCCACCCGCGACCGGCTGGGTCATACCGAGGTGGGCAGGGAGATCTGTTTCAAGGAAGACGGAGAGAGCTACCAGGCCGGCGAGATCTTTCGCCAGCCCAGGCTCGCGGAAACCTACAGGCGGCTGGCGAATGAAGGCGCGGAGAGCTACTACCGGGGCGCGCTGGCCCGGGAGATCGCGGAAGACTGGCAGGCCAACGGTGCGCTGGTAACCCTCGATGATCTGCAGGGCTACGCGCCGACGATTCGCGAGCCCCTCAGCGGAAGCTTCCGCGGCTACGAGGTCCTCTCCACCCCGCTTCCGGGAGGCGGAGTGGCCCTCCTGCAGACCCTGGCGCTCATGGAGCGCCGGCTCGCCGGCTCCGTGCCCCTGCACAACAGCCCGGCCTATATCGAAGACTACGCGGACATTCTCAAGAGGGTGTGGAGCGATCGCCTGGCGAACCAGGGCGATACCGCCTTCGGCACAGCGGCGGACGAGACCTTCCTCACGGAGGAATACCTCGATGCCCTGGCCGAAAGGGAATCTCCCCAGGGCGGGGCGGACTGCCCGGACACGACGCAATTGACCATCGTCGATCGCGATGGCAACTCCATCTCCTTCGCCCACTCCCTGGGCTACAACTCCGGGGTCTTCTCACCGGGGCTGGGAATCCTGTTCAACAATTGCATGAGCGCCTTCGACCCCCGTCCCGGCGACGCGAACTCCATCGCGGCGGGAAAAGCCAGGAGCACGGCGGTGGCCGAGACCATCGTCCTGGAGGAGGGCAAGCCGAAGCTCGTCCTCGGCTCCCCCGGAGCAGCCCGCATCACCGCGGGCATCTCACAGGTGATCCTCAACGTCACCGTCTTTGGAATGAACGTGGCGGAGGCCGTGGTTCATCCGCGCTTCGACGCCTATTCCGACAATACCCTGCTGCTGGAATCGAGGTTCCCGGCGGAGGTCGTGGCGGCCCTGGCCGGGGGCGGCTGGGAAATCATCCACAGCCCCAATCCCTTCGGTGTCGTCGGGCGGGTCTACGCCGCCGAGATCTCCTCCCGGGATCCGCTGGAGGTCATCGCCGGCGTCGACCCGGGAGCCTCCGGCGCCGCCTACCGGGAAGTCCCGGAAGAGTAGATGGGCGCGGCGCGGCGTACCCCATCGGCTCCCAGGGATATCGCCATCGTGGGAGCCGGCCCCATCGGGCTCGAGGCGGCCCTCTACGCCGCAGCCCTCGGCCACCGGCCGATGGTCTACGAACGCCTGGAGGCCGGCGCCAATATCAGGCGTTGGGGTTTCCTCGAGCTCTTCTCCCCCTGGGCGCTCAATACCTCCCCGCTCGGGCTTGCCGCCCTGGAGAAGCAGGGCCTGGAGACTCCGCCGGGAGATGCCTGCCCGGGAGGTGAAGAATACTGCGACCGCTACCTGGGACCGGTGGCCGCATCGCTGGGTGACAGGATCAGGACCGGCCGCGAGGTCCTCGCCATATCAAGAGCCGGCCTGCTCAAGACCGAGGCGATCGGCAGCCCCGAGCGGGCCAACCGACGCTTCCAGCTGCTGGTCGCAGACCGGAGAGGGGAAATGAAAACCGCGCAGAGCGATGTGGTGATCGATGCTTCCGGGGTATACCGAAACCATGGAAACCTGGGAGATGGCGGCATCCCGGCGCCGGGCGAGGAAGCTCTCCGTGAAAAAATCACCTACCACATCCCCGACCTTCTCGGCGCCGACAGGCCCCTCTACGAGGGGCGAACCACCCTCCTGGTGGGCGCCGGCTATTCCGCCGCTACCGTGCTCGAATCCTTTACGAAACTCATGGAGACAGAGCCGCGAACGCGCCTGGTCTGGGCGCGGCGAGACAGCCGCCGGGAGCCCATCGAGCTTTATGAGAACGACCCCCTGCCCCAGAGAGACCGGCTGGCGAGGGAGGCCAACAGGTTCGCCTGCGACACGCCGGAGGGTTGCGAGGCGCTCAGCGGCTTCGTCACCTCGAGCCTGGAGAGGGTGGATGAGCGCGTGGCGGTCCGGCTCAACGGCGCCTCGGAGACGAGGACGGTAGAGGTTGACCGGATCATCTCGATGACAGGCTACCGCCCGGACACGGGCTTTCACCGCGAGCTGCAGGTGCACCTCTGCTACGCGACAGAGGGACCGATGAAGCTCGCCGCCGCCCTGCTCGGCGGCGGCTCCGGAGGCGACTGCCTCGAGCGCGCAGAGCTCGCCGGCGACACCCTGCTGAATCCGGAGCCCGGGTATTATATCGCCGGGCGGCGAAGCGACTTTCTCCTGCAGGCAGGCATCGAGCAGGTGCGTGACATTTTCAGGCTCATCGAGACGGACGAGAGCCTCGATCTTTACGAGGAAACCGAATCGCCATGAGCGGACACGATAGAGAAACCCGGGAGCTGCCTCCCTCGCAGGAACTCGAGAGCCTCGATGAGCTGTGGTTCCAGGTCGGCGGAACACTCTGCAACCTCTCCTGCAACCACTGCTTCATCAGCTGCCACCCGGGCAACGACACCTTCGGTTTCCTCGGCATCGAAACCGTGAGGAAATACCTGCGTGAATCAGAGAAGCTGGGAGTACGGGAGTACTACTTCACCGGCGGAGAACCCTTCCTCAACCGTGACATGCTGCAAATCATCGAGGAGACCCTCGCCATCGGCCCGGCGACGGTGCTGACCAACGGCACGGTGTTCACCCCCGCCTCCATCAAGACGCTGCGGGAGATCTCGCAGGACTCCCCCTACAGCCTCGAGCTGCGCGTCAGCATCGACGGCTACAATCCGCAGACCAACGACCCGATCAGGGGAGAGGGCACCTTCGAGCAGGCCATGGCGGGAGTGCGAATGCTCGTGGAGGCCGGCTTCCTGCCGATCATCACCATCGCCCAGACCTGGCCCCAGCAGGACGGCCCGGCGGTCTTCGAATCCTTCGTGGCGACCCTGAAAGAGGCCGGGTATTCGAGGCCGCGAATCAAGATCCTGCCGACTCTCCACCTCGGGATGGAGGCCGAGCGCACCAGGCCTTACTCCCGGTCCGAGAGAATCAGCCCGGGGATGATGGAAAATTACGACAGCAGCCAACTGCTCTGCAGCCGGGGAAGAACGGTAACCGACCGCGGCGTCGCCGTCTGCCCGCTCCTCATCGAAGCTCCCGAGGCGCACCTCGGCCACAGCCTGGCCGAGGCGGCTGTCCCATTCCGCCTGGCCCATGGGGCCTGCCACACCTGCTATGTGCACGGGGCGATCTGCTCGAATATCGGCGGCTGGGGGGTGGATTGAATGCCCGCCCCAACCGAAAGAGCGGCCCTCTTCGGAGGCATCTACTCCAACCACCTGGCTCTCACCGCGGCGCTGGCCGGCATCCAGACCAGGAACATCGACTCGATCTACTGCCTCGGTGACCTCGGTGCCTTTGGTCCCCACCCTGACAGGGTCTATCCCCTGCTCAGAGACAACTCGGTGAAAACCCTGGCCGGCAATTACGACGACTCCCTGGCCCGCGATCTCCCCGACTGCCAATGCGGCTATACCGACCCGCGTGACAACCAATTCGCGAGGCTCAGCTACCAATACACCTACTGTAACACCTCCGAGGAAAACAGGGCCTGGCTGCGTACCCTGCCCGGGGAGATCCGCTTCGAGCTCGGCGGCCGCAGGGTGCTGCTCTGCCATGGCTCCCCCCGCCGCCAGAACGAGTTCCTCTGGGACTCGACGACTCCCTCTCATTTCCTCGAGAAACTCTGCGACGATTACGAGGCGGATGTGATCGCCGTTACCCATACCGGCATCAAGTGGGAGCGGGAGCTCCCCTCCGGAAGGCTCTTCGTCAATGTCGGGGTCCTCGGCCGCCCCGAAAATGATGGAACCCGGCAGGTCTGGTACACGGTGCTCACGGCCGAAGAAAACCGCATCGAGGCGGAGTTCGTCTCCGTCCAATACGATGCCGGGACCCTCGCCCGCCAGATGCGCCAGGAGGGCCTGCCCGAGGAGTTCGCGCAGACCATCGAGGATGGCTGGTGGACCACCTGCCTCGAGATCCTTCCCGCCAGGGAACGCCAGGCGGGAAGATACTGAGTCCCGTTTTCGGCCTATTCCCCGTAGTCGTCGGCCGTGAAGGAGATGACCACCAGCAGGCTGGAATCCGACATTTCCGAGACGTTGACGTCGACAAGATCCCATTGGTCAAAGCGACTGACCAGCTCGTTGAGATCCTTCTTCAGGTTATCCCTGGTGGAATTGATCGTCTCGATCCTGTGAGCCAGCCGGGGGCGCCTGTACTCGAGGTTCTCGAGAATCGAGTTGAGCGCCTGCAGCCGCGAGGTATAGCGATCCTCGATCTCCTGGAATTCGAATCCGAGAACGTTCTGCTCGCCTGCTGAATCAAGGAGGGCGTCCTTGCGCAAGCGGATCTCCTCCGCCATCTCGGCGATGAGACCGTCCCTGGCCTTCAATAGAATTTCCAGGGCATCCCTGCGGCGAAGATTGCGCCGTCTCTCCCTGACGCTGCTTTCGAGGTTTGAAGTTTCCTTCTGCATGAGGCCTTAGCGCTCCAATCCTGTCCCCCCGACGAGAATCCACCTCGGGCCCGTCGACAGGTCATCTGCCGGTATGAAAGGCTGGCCATACTACCACACAAAGCGGCGGAAAGAACAAAAGGAAAGCGCCAGCCTGGTCCTCCACGGACCTCGAGGCCCGCATGGGGATCAACCTGGCGCTT
>JAKUSY010000499.1 GCA_022451445.1 Planctomycetota bacterium | reverse complement strand
AACTCTCGGAGTAGAGCCGGGTGAAGAGCGCCAGCGCGTCCGTATCACCATCCCCCACTGCACGCAGCTGCGCCACCTCGTGGAGATAGCGCACGAAGGAGCTGCTCTCGAGATCAAGGACTTCAGTAAGAATGTCGAGCGAATCTTGCGAATACATATCTCAGTGAAAAACTATGTCCTGTGTTTTCTGAAGAACCTCGCCGGCGCTGAAAAACAGGAAGAAGGTCAGGGCCGCCAGCGCGCAGACCAGGATCTTGCCGAGGGTCGAGACGGTGATCGCTTCATCCCGATCGCTGTCAACCAGGTACATCTCCCTGGCCACCTTGAGATAATAATAGGCTGAAATAGCCGTATTGACCGCGGCCGCGAAAACAAGCGTGTAATACCAGGCGGACATCCCCTCGGCGAGAGCTCCATTCTGCGCCTCGTCGATAACACCGAGGAACAGGTACCACTTCCCGGCAAAACCCGCGGTGGGCGGCACCCCGATGAGGCTGAAGAGGAATACGACCATGCAGGCGGAAATAAGCGGGGCCCGTCGCCCCAGCCCCTGGTATTCCTCCAGGTCCACGGAGCCGAGGCGATTCTCGATGAGAATCACCACCGCGAAGGCGCCGAAGTTCATCGCCAGGTAGGTCAGCAGATAGAAGCCCAGGGCCTGGCTGCCGGTAACACCTGATGCATGAAGGATAACGAAGGCCATCATCATGTAGCCGGCATGCGCGATCGACGAATAGGCAAGCATCCTCTTGAGGTTGGTCTGCATCAGGGCCGATAGATTCCCGAAGGTCATGGTCATGATCGAGAGGATGATCATCATCTCGATCCACGGGATCTTTTCCCAGGCCGGGGCCAGGCCCTCGACGGGAAGCGCGGAGAGAAAGCGCAGGGCCAGGGCGAAGCCGGCGGCCTTTGAGATGACCGACAGGAAGGCCGTAACCGGCGTCGGGGCGCCCTCGTAGACATCCGGCGCCCAGAAATGCATGGGCAGGGTCGACATCTTGTAGGCGATCCCCATGAAGACCATGACCAGGGCGACAAGCGTGGTCAGGGCGGCCCGCGTCTGCAGGGTCCAGGCCGACCAGAGCTCGTGCTCTCCATTGAAGGTGACGTTGGCGAGCCCCGAGAGCTGGGCGCTGCCGGTCAATCCGTAGAAGAGGGAGAAGCCGTAGGCCATGACGGCCGCGGCGACGCTTCCGTAGATCACGTATTTGAGCGCCGCCTCCGAGCCGCGATGATCGCGCCGAATATAGCCCACGAGAATATAGCTCGAGATACTCAGCAGCTCGAGCGCCATGAAGATCATCAGGAAATGCGTGGCGCTGGCCAGCAGGATGGCGCCGAGCACGGCGCTCAGCAGGATGCCGTAGTACTCGCCCATCCTTCGGCCCTCGAACTGGTTCGAGACATAGCTCAGGAAGATCACCGGGATTGCTCCAAGCAGGAAGAACTGCTTGAAGAAGCCGGCGAAGGAATCGCTGGCCAGCATACCCTGGAAGAGGGTGTGTCCGGATTCGGCATGGCCCCCGGACATCGCCGGCAGGGAGCACCCCAACACCGCGACCCAGGCCAGGTGCTTCGAGGCGCGAAGCGGCAGCATGAGATCCAGCAGGAAGATCGCCAGCACGAAACCGATCAGGAGCAGCTCCGAGCTGAAGGCCGGGAGGCTCCCGACAATTTCCTCCAGGATGCCGCCGAATTTCTCGGCGTCAAACTCCTGGGCGGTCTTGGCTATAAGGCCTGGTTCAAACATTTACTTACAGGACTCCGTTTCCCTGGAAACCCAGGGCCTCAGCTAGGGCAACAGGACGTTCCTGACCATATCCGTCATGGTGGTCAGCGTTCCGTCCATGAAATCTATCAGGATCTTCGGCCAGACCCCGAGAAGCACGCACAGGGCGCCAAGGGGCGCCAGCGCGAAGACCTCCCGGAAAGAGAGGTCCGGGAACTTCTTGTACTCCTCGTTCCTGATCTTGCCCAGGAACACCCTCTGGATCGTCCAGAGGATATAGCAGGCGGTCAGGATAACTCCCAGCAGCGAGACGACGACGATCCACCTCGATCCGATTCCGTGCGCTCCAACCGTGCCCGCTACCAGGCTCACCTGATCGTTGCCGCCCCAGGCTCCCACGAAGCACAGGAACTCGCTGACAAACCCGTTCAGGCCGGGCAGACCGAGAGAGGCGAAGAAGCCCAGCGTGGCCAGCCCTGTATACCAGGGCATCTGGAGCCCGATACCGCCGAAGCGGGTAAGGTCCCTGTGATGGGCGCGGTCGTAGATCACCCCGACCAGGAAGAACATCATGGCGCTCGAGACGCCGTGGTTGAACATCTGGAGCGCCGCGCCGTTGACCCCGTAGTAGGTCATGGCCGCCAGGCCCAGGAGCACGAAGCCCATGTGGCTGACCGAGGAATAGGCCACCAGGCGCTTGAAGTCTTTCTGCGCCAGGGCGCAGAAGGCTCCGTAGATGATATTGATCATCCCGAGGACCGCCAGCAGGGCGATGAAGAAATTGCTCGCCGCCGCGTCCGGCAGCATCGGGTAGCTGATCCTGAAGAGACCGTAGCCTCCCATCTTCAGAAGAATTCCAGCCAGCATCACACTGACCGCGGTCGGCGCCTCGACGTGGGCATCCGGAAGCCAGGTGTGGAAGGGGAATACGGGCACCTTGATGGCGAAGCCCACGAACAGTCCGAGGAAGAGCCACCACTGCAGGCCGGAGGGGAACCATTCGCCCCCGGGTACAACGGTCATGAGAGCGAGCAGGTTGAAGGTATTGGGCTCCGAGCCGTAGTAGAGAACCAGCATGCAGATCAGCATGATGACCGAACCGACCAGGGTGTAGATGAAGAACTTGATCGCCGCGTAGAGACGGTTCTCGCCTCCCCAGACGCCGATGAGGAAATACATCGGCAGCAGGACGATCTCCCAGAAGACGTAGAAGAGGAAGAAGTCCAGGGCGCAGAAGACTCCCAGCACCCCGGTCACGACGAGAAGGAAGAGAATGTAGTAACCCTTTGTCCCCTTCTCGGT
>JAKUSY010000498.1 GCA_022451445.1 Planctomycetota bacterium | reverse complement strand
ACCCCCGATTTCGGAAGTGTTCTCTCGCGGGCGAAAGCAACGGGGCCCTGGCAGGTGGGGATTTTTTCCGTGGAGCTCGATACCCGCTGGAACAATTTCATCGCTTCGGATAATTCCACGGCCGTTGATTTCGATGACCTGGCTGACTGGGGCGATCGCTCCACGGCGGCAGGTCTCGAGCGGGAGTTTACCGACGGAGCTCGGGTATTCCTGGAGAGGCCGACCCGCTCGAGCATCTTCGCCCTGACCGCCGCGCTCTCAGGCGCGGAAAATATCTATCGCCAGCTCGGGGCAAAAGCCCGGCACGAGAAGCTCAGCGCCAGTGCCGCTGGACTTCTCGATCCGCTGAAGCTGGCCGCCAGGGGCCTAGGGGAGGAAGACCTGCTGGTGCGCTGCTTCGCCATGGGGGCATCTTCGGCCAGTGACCGCCGTCGGATCCTCGGGGCGGGCGGAACCGATTTCAGCGCCCTGGGTGATCGTTTCGCCGGCCGGAGCCGGTTTGCCGAGGCCGCCGTTTATTACGCCGCGGCGCTGTCTATCAAGGATGACCCGCGTCTTGTCGGCAAGCTGGCGGAGGTAAAAGGGAAGATACCCGTCCCATCCTATTCTCTCGAGATAGACGAGGAGAAGGTACGCAACAGGGTGGTGGCGCAGTCGAGGTTCAGGACCGCCGTACAGGGAACCTACGGGGGGCTTCCGAGACAGGATGACGGGGACCTTCGGATCCGGGTGCAGATCAAGCGCTCGAGCGCCTCCACCGATGCGGAGCCCGCCACCCGGCGGGTCCCGATTCTCGTCGGCGGTGGGGGAATGAGCGCCACCGAACGGCGGGAGCTGGAACGGCTCGAGAGCGATCTCCCGGAATTTCTCCTGGATGCGAAGGCCCGGGCCGAGGTCCGGCGTCTCAGCAGCCAGCTCGGCGGAGTAGACGAAGCCCGGGGGGCTCTGGATGCCTACACCATAGGCAACATGAAGTACGAGCTGCATATCGACGATGGCAAGCGTGCCCTGAAGGATCATGCGAGGCTCTCGGCCCTGAGGGCCAAATGGGATGGGTTGAAAAGCAAGCTGAGCTACGAGGAGATCGAGGCTGAGAGAACGACTGTTTCCATCAAATTCAGCGCCGCGGTAGAGCTCGTCTACAGGGGACAGATCCTGGTCGCGGCCGGTGAGCTCTCGGCCTACCGCGGGCTGGTGCTGTGGCTCCATGATGCGGTCGCGGAGAAGGGTATTGAAGGCAGCTCGCTCTCCAAGGATGATCTCCGGCCGGCGGCGGAGGCTGTACGGCGCCGGGTCCTCGGCCAGTTCGCCGGGCACATATCAAAGGCGAAGATGCAGGCGAAGATGGGTAGGACGGACCGCCTGGCGCAGCTCCTGCGCCTGGCCCGGGCCAGCGGGAATACCGAGGACATCCTGAGCCTGAGATGGTATCTCGGCAGGGATTTCGACTTTACGGAGGTGCGCTGTGACGAGGTGTCCGGGCGCTTTTTCAGGCCAAGACCGTCAGAAGAGTTCTACGACACGGTGAAAGACTTCGACAACATCAACAACCTGGCAGGCGACCCCGCGCACAAGGCCAAAATTGCGGAGCTGAAGCAGGCCATGCGCAAGAAGCAGCTGGAGCTGTTCGATACCGGGCTCCTGCCTGAAAACATGCGCCTGCGCCGCGCACAGGACAACGGCATGACGATCTACGAAATGGTTCGTGATCCCAAGCTGTATCCCCTCGAGAAGTACCTCGACTTCTCAGACGTGGCCCTGTCCCGGAACCCGGCCCATCTCGACCGGCTGGTCAAGGCAATGAAGGATCCGGACGAAGGCATTCGCTACTGGGCCACCTGCGGGCTTTTTCTTCTCGAAGACAAGGCCAGGCCTGCGCTCAAGACCCTGGAGAAGGCACTCGCTGACGGATGCACCGAGGTGCAGATGATGGCAGCCTGGGCAATGCACCGGCTTGGTTTTGAATCAAAAGCGGAGGCGACTCTTGCCACGGTGAAAAAGGTAGCCAGGAAGGACAAGCCCATCTTTGAAACCATACTCCGCTTGATGAGCGCCATCCATCCGGCCAGGGCTGCAAAATGAAGAAATTACTAACCTTCAGCATCCTGTTCATCGCGCCGCTCCTTTCTGCGGCAGAAAAGCCGAACGTTGTACTCATCTACATCGACGACCTGGGATACGGAGATCTCGGCGTCTACGGAAGCAAAGACATCCCGACCCCCAACATCGACCGGCTGGCCGCTGAAGGCGTCCAGTGCAAGGCTTCCTACATCACCAATCCACCGTGCTGCCCGAGCCGATGCAGCCTGGTGATGGGGCAGTACGCCCAGCGATTCGGAAAATATGGCATGTCCCGCGGACTTCCGATTCCGGAGGATCGCCCGACATTGGCCCGGGGCCTCAGTGCTCACGGCTACGTGACCGGCCACATCGGCAAGTGGGACATCGGGACGAAGAAGCAGGGGCCCCTGAACGTCGGATTCACCAACGTCGCCAGGAACCCGCCCAGGAAGAAGTACAGGAAGGAAGAGCTCGCCAGCTTACCGGCCTCATTGCGCAAGCAGCTTGCCAGCCGGGACGGGAAATCAAAGTATTACTGCGTCAACGAAGAAGGCAAAACGGTCTGGCTCACCGATTACGACGGCGATTCGATGGTCGATTTCATCGATCGCAACAAGACCAGGCCCTTCTTCCTCTACTGGTCACCCGAGGCCATCCACTCGGTCAACACTGAAGTTCCAGAACGCCTGAGCGACCGGACCCGGGCCCAGGGCAAGCGACGCAAGCTGGCCGGCGCGATCGTCTCCGTCGATGACCAGGTTGGCAAGCTGCTGCAGGTGCTGAAGAAACACCAGCTGCGCCGGAACACTCTGGTCATCTTCTCCAGCGACAATGGAGCCAATGGAGGAGATGGTGGCACTTCTACTCCGTACACCGGCGGCAAAGGAAAAGGAACACAGAAAGAAGGTTGGGTTCGCGTGCCCACAATTTTCTCCATGCCCGGCGTTCTTCCCGGGGGAAAACAGTACGACGGC
>JAKUSY010000497.1 GCA_022451445.1 Planctomycetota bacterium | reverse complement strand
CAACACACGGGTAGAATCCGGCGGCGGCATACGCTCATCGGGGTCATCACTCTGTAGCCTCCTGAGCATCTCTCCATCGCTCAGCACGCCGCTCTCCAGTACAGCCGCACGGCTGCCGAGGTAGAGCTTCCCCTTGCGGGCCTTGGCATCGGGGCCATGACAATTGAAGCAGGAATCCGAGAGCACAGGCCGGATGTCGCGCCCGTAGTCAAGCTCCTGAGCTCCCGCAAGGGTGCAGAGGAGCAGCATCGCCGGAATGAGTACGATGAGGCCGAAGAACCCCTGGAAATTGTCAGCCTGCCTGAACTTCATACCTGTATTTTAGCAGAGACTTGAACCGCCCCTTCGACTCAATTTGCCCCATTTGGCCATCATCCCCCCGCCGGCCCCGGCTCGCAGGCAGGAGGCTCAAAACCGAGCGCACCATCGTTCAGGTTTGATTTGTGGAGCATGGGAATCCGGGGTGGAGGATGGGAGGAATAAAAATTTCCGTGGAGAAAGAAAGATGTTTCGACTCGTTGGCCTCGGGCTGAAGATCGCCAGATGTGCACCCTGGAGCTTGGCGGTGTCGTGCATCGCTCCGGTCTGCTTCTGCCAGGCCCTGGTTGGACCGGTCGGCGCGACCTGGATTTACCCGGGCTCGGATGTCGATTCCGTGGCCACCTGGGTGGCGCCCGATCCCGCCGACTCCCTGATGTTCGTTACCGAGAAGGATGGGGACCGGGTCGAGGTCTGGGCGGCGGTAACCGGGAGACCCTACGATCAGCTGCACTTCATCGGGGGAGAACAGAACAGCGACGAGGCCGGGCAATTCGACCGCCCGAACGCTGCCTGGGTGGTCTACCACGTTCCCTTCCTGGACGAGTTCGTCGACATCCTGCTCATCTGTGAACAGCTCAACGGGCGTGTGCAGATATTCCGGCTCCCCGAGCTGACCTACTTCGGGCAATTCGCAGCGGGAGATCTCAGCACTCAGCGAGTTTACGGACGCGGCCTAGGCCCGTACCATGACGGAGAAGACCACTTTGTCATCGTCACCGATCGCAGAACGACGGAAAAAATCAAGACGTACCGCCTCGTCGAAGAAGGCGAGGCCCTTGGAGCCGAACTGGTCAACTCATTCGGTGACGAGGTTGGAGAGGACGCGCTGAATGTCGTCGAGTCGGTCCTGGTGGACACCGCCCAGGGGCGCATCCATGTCTGCGGGGACGAGTGGAGAACAGCCGGGGTGGGGATCCCGGGGGTGCGCGTATTCGACCTCGCGGGTGTGTACACCGGGGTCACCTACGGGGAGCCGCAATTCCAATTCGACGTCGAGGGCATCGTCCTCTACGAAACCGGCCCGGAGGACGGCTATATCATCATCTCCGATCAATACAATAACGGGGAACCAAACGAGTACGAGGTGCACGACCGGACAACCCTGAAACACCTGGGATATTTTGAGAGTCCCCCCGATGGCGAACTGGTAACGAGAAATACCGACGGCATCTACCTCGAGCAGAGGCCGCTCCCCGGCTTCCCTAACGGAGCATTCTACGCCATCAACGACGATATGAACCTCCACGTCTACGACTGGACGGACATCGCCGAGGCGATGAGCCTGGAGATCAAGGCTCTCGACCGCCCATTTACCCTCGAGGGAATCCAACGGATGAACTCACCGCGCCGATCATTGTGGTACGAGGACAGCTCCTGGTGGGGACTGTTCACCACCATCTCAGGACTCGAGGTGCGACGACTGGAGGACGGAACCTTCACCCCCCGGGGAGTCATCGACCCCGAGGTCAGAAGCCCTGCGATTGCCGCTGCGAAGACTCCCGGCGGTATCATCGCCCTGGCCGCCGGAGACTCGGCCTACGCCTGGCGCCTGGGCTACCAGCCATCCACCAGGAGCTATCAGGCGGCGGAGAGAACCGGGCTCGATCACGCTGGATCGCGGAAAGCCGGCCTGGGGGTCGATCCGGACGGTAACGCCTGGGTCGCCTGGTCCGATGGCCGCTGGCTGCTGGTCAACGGAGGGCCCGCCGATGATTTCTCGGCCTGGCCGGAGCAGGGGATGAGACTGGAGCCCACGGAGATCACCCCCCAGCTCACCCACCTCGGCACGCGAACGGTCCTCCTCGCAGCCGACGGCCTCAGTGCCTTCGCGTGCTTTCATACAGATGGCGCCTCTGCGAGATCATGGACCGGGCCATCGCGGTTCGCAGGCGCGGGCGTCGAGGCAATCTCGGCCGTTGTTGTCCAGGAGCAGCTTGTCGTATTGCTCTCAACCCAGGATGAAGCGACCGTCTGGACCCGCGAAGAAACCGGCGACTGGTCGATGATCGAAGAGCTGGGCTCCGTCCCGAACGCGGTCCTCTGCGCCGATTCGGAATCAGGAGCAATCTACCTTGCCTATACCCCCACCGGGGCGATCAAGCGCAGCATCGCTGTGCGAAGGGCAGTGGGCCCGGGAGAACCTTTCGATCCCGCCAGAAACCTCGTGGCACTGCCCGGCGTCGACATGGGGGCCCCCCTGGCGCCACAGCTCGTTGCTGACGCCGCCGAAGACCTCCTCATCGCATCGATCGGGAACGACGATACCGGGTACTTCGTGCGCGTTCCCCTGGCGGCGGGACCCGACCTGTCCGCCCCCGTGACCATGCAACACTCTCCTCCGCCAGGAGCCGAGGATACGGAGGGTGTGGAGACGGTCTCCTTCCGCATCGTTGACAATTCCTCCGGCGTCGATCGCTCTACCCTGAGAGTTCTCATCGACGGACGGGAAGTGACTACTCGTGTCCGTGGCCTGTCGCGAAACCTGCTCGTTGAGGCTGACCTGCCGAGAACCAGTCCCGTGGTGCAAATCCGCATAGAAGCCGCCGATAATTCTGATCCCCCCCACGTGATGGCCCCCTTCGAATCTTCGTTTTCCACACAGGCGCCTGCCCTTCGTGGAGACATCAATTCCGACCGTGGGATTGACATAAGCGATGCGATCTCCCTGCTCCTCTACCTCTTCGCCGGGGGAGACGCGCCGGTCTGCGACGACATCGCGGCTGTCGACGACAATGGGCGTCCCGAG
>JAKUSY010000496.1 GCA_022451445.1 Planctomycetota bacterium | reverse complement strand
GAAGGCGGCGAGCGCGGCAACAGGCCCGAGGGGCGCGGAAGACCTGAAGGCGGCGAGCGCGGCAACAGGCCCGAGGGTAGTGAGCGACGCGGCCGCCCCGAGCCGAAAGAAGACAAAGGCGAGGTGATCATCAACGGCCATTCTCCGCAGCAAGTCCTGGCCCTTTTCGGTTTCAAGGGAGTCAAGGGAGTCACCAAGGCCCGGGAGGCGAGCTACCGGCGAACCTTCGGTTTTACGGATACAAACCGCGACGGAAAGCACTCCAGGAAGGAATACGTCGAGAATGGCCGCTACATGACTCCCCAGGCCCGCGCGGGCATCTTCCAGGCATCGGACTCCAATGGGGATGATGTGGTCTCCGAAGATGAGTACGTCGAAAACCGGATCATCACTGACGAGGCCAAGGAAATATTTTCGGCGATGGACACCAACAAGGACAGCAAGCTGACCGCGAAGGAGCTCCTCGCCAGCAAGAAGATTGCTGACGAAGCGCTTGCCGGTGAGGTCTTCAAAGCCCTCGACACCAACAGCGATGGCACCCTGGTGATCCCCGAGTACCTGCGCGTCTGGGGCCGCTGGGCGCGAAGCTGACTCGAACCCGGCTGGACTGAATCAAAACTGCTCAACGGGACCCTGGCGGAACAGGTCGCTGGAATCCCGGTTTTTTTATGCCGTTTTTTATTGGCCCCCGGCTGTCTTCAGCATGTCCTTGACATCCGGACCTTTCGGTGTTTTTTTGAGGGATTGTATTCGGCTTCGGAAAGTCCGGATCATGGTAACAGCATTGAACTTACGCGCCCTTGAACAAGAGGGCGCTCCCAAGGAGCTATCGAAATGGGCATTGACGCAAAGAGCGTAAAAGAACTTCGTGAAAAAACCGGCCTCCCGATGATGGAGTGCAAGCAGGCCCTTGAAAAGGCCGATGGGGACATCTCCCTGGCCATCGACGAGCTCCGCAAGTCAGGCGCCAAGGCGGAAGCCAAGCTCGCCGGACGAAAGGCCGAGCAGGGCCTGATCGGCAGCTACGTATCCGAAGACGGCAAGCTGGGCGCACTGGTCAGCGTCTGCTGCGAAACGGAACCCGTCGCCAATAATGAAGATTTCCAGAAATTCGTCCAGGATCTCGTCGAGGTGATCAGGGATGCGAAGCCGGCCGACAAAGAGGCGCTCCTCGCTGCCCCCATGGCGGCCGGCGGCAGCGTCAAGGATGGAGTGACCGAGTTGATCAACCGTCTGCGTGAAAACATAACGATTGGCAACTTCTCGCTCATCGAAGCCGACGCCGTAGTCCAATACGTTCATTTCGACAACCGGAAAGCGGCCATGGTCGGCCTCGCCGGCGGGAGCGCTTCCGATGAGCAGGTAGCCACCCTTGGCAAGGACCTCGGCATGCACGTCGTATTCTCGGTACCGCAATGTCTCTCGCGAGACAGGCTTGACCCGGAGCTCGTCGCCAAGGAAAAAGAAATCCGCCTGGCCGCGGCCCAGAACGACGAGAAGAACGCCAACAAGCCCGAAGAGATCCTGGAGAAGATCGTCGACGGGCAGATCAATAAGTTCATTGCCGGACAGTGTTTCCTCGAACAGGAGTTCATCCGCGATGAAGAAAAACGCTCGGTGGGAGCCTCGGTGGAGGCAAGCGGAACCGGCGTATCGGTAATCGATTACTGCTATATCGCCACCGATACCGGCGAGTAATCCGGCACCGGAACCTGCACGCGGCCTCTGCGGAGGCTCCCGGCTATTCCTCGAGCTTTCTCCGCGAGCTGCGCTCGCGCTTGCGCTCTTCCCACCAGCGCTTGAGCTGCTTCGTCGCCGAGCGTTTCGCCTCGGGATCGTTCAGCACGGAATATTCGAGCTCGATCCCGGTAAGCGAGGAGAGCGTCTCCATGGCATCCAGGGCGATGTCATCGGTTCCGGATTTGAACCGTCTGATGAGGAAGGGCGTCACATCCAGGATCTGAAGATTGACGATGATGTCTCCAAGATCACCCAGCTCGCTCAGGGTCCGCTCGCTGTCCTTGACGAGCTGTACGAGAAACTTCCTCTGCTCTTCGTCTCCTCCCTTGAGGTACGCCGCGGCGGCCCAGACCTGGTGCCGAAGCTCCTGCGACTCGAGAAACGAGGCCACCCGGCCCTCGCTGTCGATCGCCGCATCGACGCCCGCTTCGGCAAGCGCCTTCAGAGCCTCATCCCGCACCCCGAAATCTTCATCATCGGCGAGCAGCAGCAGGGTTTCAATACCCCTCGGACGGCCCTCACAGAGCCCTGCGAGCGTCGCGGCCACATGCCTGCGCTTCCTGGTAACCGAATGCCTGGCCAGCTCGAGCAGCTTTGAAAAACCATCCTCTCCGAGCCGGCCGAGTACACGGAGGTAGATCTCGGAGCCGAGCTCGAATTCCTCGGGACGCTGAGAGAAGAAATCGCTGAGCGTGGCGCGCAAGGCCTCGGAGTCGCTCTGCAGGAAGATTCTCTCCGCGTTGATCCAGGCGCTGCTGCCCGAGAACTCGCCGCATTCCTCTATCGCGTAGAAGGCGCGAACCGCCTTTGTCGGCAGCTCATGCTCCCACCTGTACTGCTTTCTGATGAAGTTCAGGGCCTTCAGATAATTCGGCCGCCAGGCATTGAGCGGCTGCTGCTTTGCGATACCCACCAGCGGCAGCGGCTCCCCCGAGCCGCCGATCCGAACGACGGGCTTCGGACTGAACAGCCTGCCGCTGTCGACAATCTCGAGCCGGGTTCCGCCCTCGCGAACCGTGAATGGACCCTCACCCCGGGGTTCGGCTCCGGAGAAAAGAAAATCCCAGCCCTTCCTGGTGTAGTAGGACGCCCAATGCCCGTTCGGATCATTGGCGATCTCCTGGTAGATCGCCCTGGGTGAAGCGAGAGAAGGAGCGAACCAATACCGCAGCTCTTCGACATCGAATTCGGGGATATACATCAACTCCAGCGTCAACTCATCGAGCAGGCGCTCTGCCCGCGCACGGCTTCCCACTGTATCGCTTGAATTCTCCTGGTCGCTCATCTCTGTGACACCAAGAACCGGTTCTAAGAAAAAAATATACAGAAGC
>JAKUSY010000495.1 GCA_022451445.1 Planctomycetota bacterium | reverse complement strand
GACCCATCTGTAGTAACCGATCGGGCGGCGGAACCGCCGCCGTTTGAGAGACGCCCCTGCCTCTCTCCTAAAACCTAATACCAAGGTTAAGGATCAAACAACACAGGCGCACTTTATTTTTACCGGCATTTTTCCCAGCCCCCGGCCCGGCATTCCAACTCGCGCCACTCCGGCTGACAGTCTCTAATTGCCGGCCTCCAGGGCCGCGAAATCCTTTTCGATCTTCCGCTTGCGCTCCTTCTCGATCCAGCCGGGATCGAGCTCGGCCTCTATGTTCAGGAAATCGTAGCGGTTCTCCCTGCCGTTGGTAAAAAGCGTGATCGACCCGGAAGCTTCGGGCCGCAGGAGCCACCTGAGCAGCTCGGGTTTCTTGCGCTGCGCCATACGGTGAAGCTTCAGGGAATTGCACGTCCAGAGCAGCCCCTTGGGACTGAGCCCGAGGGTCACATTCTGGCGGCCCTTGATCCTGCCGCCCACCGACTCCGTCCAGTAGGTGTAGTAGGTCCCATCGCCGTGAGCCATGTGGAGAGTCACTCCCCTCACCCCCGCGGTGATCGCGAAAGCCGGCGCGTTCGATGCGGGCTTTGAGTTGCCCACCTCCATAAAGTGATCAGTGCCCATATCGTACCCAAGGCAAAAAGCCAGGTAGTCATTCGGCATATCCTTCCCATCTTCGCTGATACCGTACTTGGCGTTCTCCTCGGTTATCTCATTCTCCTTCGATGGAAGGAGGGTGGTTACCTTCTCACCTTCGCGGGTCCACTATGCGATATTGATGCTCGGCGATGTGGGCGCATAGGCGGTGGCGATCAGTTTCACCTCGATCGCGTTCCTGAACGGACTGCCGTGCAGGAGACGACACTCGCCACTGAGCACGAGATGCCCCTGCTCGATGCGCGCACTTCCATCCATCATGACAAAATCCGCAAGCTGATCCTGGGAAGAAAAATCATAGCTCAACTGGACGACGCCCTTTTTCTTCGCCAGGTTCCTGTCCTTTAATTTCCCCGCCACAAGTCCCTGCAGGCTGAGAACCTCGAGGTGCTTGTTGGCCGCCATCGAGTAAAAACCCAGGAGCTTCTCCCTGGATTCCTTGAAATAGGGAAGCGTACGATGACGCCTGACGATCTCCCGCACACTCTGCAGATAGACCTCCCAGTCCACCTTCTCTTGTGCCGCCGTATCACCTTCATCACTCGTGGCAAATTGCGCGAATACTTCCGCCTGGGCCAGGCTGCTCTGAAGCAGCAGTTTTCCAAGATAGACGACCCCTTCCTGCAGGCCTCCCCTGTTTTTCTCAGGAATGCTTCCCAGCGCATCCCAGGCGACCTTGGGCCCCTTCCTGCAAAGGATCAGCACCTCGATGCCGACAGCTCCCGCGGCCTCCCCATAGCGCTCAGCAATCTCATCGACCTCCCCCGGCTGAATACGATCTTTCCCTGCCTGGAAAAAACCCAGCAGCGCTGGAAGCGGAAGATCCAGCAGATCACATTGACGGGGAGCCCCTCCCTTGCGATGGAGAACAACGGAGACCTCTTCACCATCGGATTCCTTGTAGCTCTGAAGCCACCAGGGTGGGACCACTCCATCTTCCCCGGCCGCTTCCACGGGGACAAGCAGATCTCTCTTGCCCCGGTATTTCCTGAGGCCCAGCAACATCTTGGTCCAGGCCCATTGGCTGAGCTCGCCAGCCATCCGTACCCTTCCTATCCCTTCCTGCTGGGTTTTGACCGGCGCCTGGGGGATGCCGGCGAGTATCTTCTCCGCCTCCTTGTAGTCACCTTTTTCTATCGCGATCAGCACGGCGACCTCGGCCCGGGCGATGGTCTTCTCGGCCCCCTCGACAATCTCCTCGCCCACCGCGACAGCATCCAGGATCGACTGGGTTCTCTTATGGTAGCTTTGCGGAATCCGGCTGTTGACATCCTCGATCAACTCCCTCGTCTTCACAAAATCGCCGAGTTCGAGCAGGTTTTCAGCCCGCATGAGAGTTACCTCCAGATCGCTTTCAAGTCCCGTGAGCACTTTTTTCTTCCAGTCTTCAAGCTTCTGGTGCCCTTTGAAACGGAACTCCAGGTCACGGACACTGTCGAGCGCCCCGCGGTAATCCCGCAGCTTGAGATACTCTCCCACCTGCTCCTCCGCTTTCAGCGAAAGCTCCAATTCCAGGTCAGCGAACTCGCTGGCGCTCAGCTGAGACCTCAACGTCAGCATTTCCAGCGTCGGGGTTAGCACAAAGTCGGAACTGATCAGGGAACGGTTATGCCCCTGGATCGCTAAAACGTTCCGGCCGCGGCGAAGCAGGGGGATGTGCTTTTCGAGATCGAAAGACATTTCCCCTACGTCATCCACTTCAACTTTTATACCGGCCTCTTGGTCAAAGGCGGGAGAGCGCCCCGTCATATTGTACCGGGCCACCTCGACCCCGTTGAGATAGGCGACGAAGCCGTCATCGACAAGCAGCTTCAGCCTGAACTTCTGCACCCGGACAAGCTCCTCGAACTGGAAGGATTTGCGAATATAGAGCGAGAGGTACTCATCTGTGGGCATGTCATCAAGCCGCGTCTTCAGCGTCTTCAGCTCGTTGTCCTCCGGACTGTAGCCGAAACCCGAAGGCCCCGCCGACCAGCCCGAATCATCGAAATCCGGCTTGTTCCAGTCGGCCTCGGGAGCAATCCTGCCCGGAAAATACCGCCAGCTGTCGCCCCGCTTGACCACCTGCGCGAAGTCCAGAGACGGCCCCTTCCCGAGGCTCCAGGCCGGCACATCCTTCACCCTGTATTCCAACTTCAGTTCAGCCCGCTCCTTGTCAGTTAATTGCCGCCGAAAGGACAGGATTTCCAGGGATGGCGTCAGGACAAAATCTGAGCTGTCGACTGTGTGGTTGTGCCCCTGGATCGCGAAAACGTTCCTCCCGGGGCGAAGGAGGGGAATATACTTTCCAAGGTCGAAAGCCCTCTCCTCACCGTTATCCGGATCCAGCTGCTCGGTTGCCTCCTGGTCGAAGGCGGGAGCGCACCCCTCCATGCTGTAGCGAGCCACCTCGGTGCCGTTGAGATAGGCGACATAGCAGT
>JAKUSY010000494.1 GCA_022451445.1 Planctomycetota bacterium | reverse complement strand
ATTCCAGGAAATAACCCGGCATCGTGCTCGACGATCGCACGGCAATTAAGAAAGGGGCCTGGAAGGAATCCAGGAACTTTCGCCCATATGTTGGCGCCGGCTACATCCATGACGACAACGCCGGCAAAGGCGCGGCCAGCCTGACCTTTGAAACGAAAATCAGTAAAAGCGGCCGCTACGACCTGCGCCTTGCATACTCTCCCCATCCAAGCCGTGCCAGCAACGTTCCCGTGCGCGTTGAATTTGGCGGCAAGAGCCAGGAGATTTCTGTCAACCAACGCCTGTCACTGGATCCAGGGTCGGCATTTCGCACACTTAAAACACTTGATCTGAAAGCGGGGCATAAGGTCACTATCTACCTGGGCAATGAAGGGACCGATGGATTTGTGGTCGTCGACGCCCTGCAACTTCTGGAGCGTTCAAAGAAATGAAGAAGAGCATTCTTATTTTCTACTCCCTGGCGCTGCTTGCTCTGGGCGCCTCACTGCACGCCGCTGACAGGCGGCCCAATATTCTCCTCTGCATTTCAGACGACCAGTCCTATGCCCACACCGGGGCCGCCCATGACCCGGTGGTCAAGACGCCCGCCTTTGACCGTGTCGCCCGTGAGGGCATTCACTTCTATCACGCTTTCTGCGACGCGCCCACCTGCGGGCCATCGCGCAGCGCCATCCTGACCGGACAGCCGATCTGGCGCCTCGAGGAGGCGGGCAACATCCACAGCACCCTGCCCGCCAAGTTCAAAACCTACACGGGGCTGCTGAAGGACGCGGGCTACTCCATCGGGTTTACCGGCAAGGGCTGGAGCCCCGGGCGACTCGATCCCGGGGGCCGGAAAACCAACCCCGCCGGCGCGGAATTCAACCGCAGAAGATTGAAGCCTCCGTTCAGGAGCGTAGCCAACAGGGACTACGCGGCAAACTTCGAGGACTTCCTCGCCCAGGTCGACAAGGACCAGCCCTTCTGCTTCTGGCTGGGGACGCATGAACCCCATCGCGGTTATGAAAAGGGCGCGGGGCAACGAACGGGGAAGGATCCAGCCAGGGTCGTCGTGCCGCAGATCTTCCCCGACCACCCGGTCGTGAGAAACGACCTGCTCGATTACTTCGTGGAGATCGAGCATTTCGACAGGATGGTCGGCCGCGCGATCGCCACCCTGGAAAAAAGAGGCCAGCTCGACAACACCATCGTGGTGGTCACCAGCGACCACGGCATGCCCTTCCCCCGTGCCAAGGCCAGTCTCTATGATGCGGGCACGCGCGTGCCGCTGGCCATTCGCTGGCCCGGGGGCATCAAGAATCCTGGGCGTTCCTACGGCCGCATGATCAACCTCAGCACCCTGGCGCCCACCTTCCTGGAGGCTGCCAGCCTGGAGGTTCCCGAAACGATGAAGCAAGGCCCCGTAAATTTCCGTGTGATCAACAGCCTGAAGGCCGCCTTCAGCAACCAGGGACGTACGGAGACGAGACTTTTCACGGACCCTTCCGCCGCGTTCATCGCCATGGAACGACACGACGGCTGCCGCCAGGGAGGCAAGGGCTATCCCTGCCGCGCCATCCGCACTCATAAATACCTCTACGTAAGGAATTACGAGCCTGGCCGCTGGCCGGCGGGCGATCCCGACCGCAGGGTCTGCGCCCGCGACATCCCCTTTGGCGAGGTGGATTCTTCTCCCACCAAGAAGCTGCTCATGGACAATAAGGACAAGCCCGGCTTCAAACGCTTTTACGACCTGGCCTTCGCAAAGCGGCCCGCCGAGGAGCTCTACGATGTGCGCAAGGATCCCGGCCAGCTGGTTAACGTGGCTGGGAATCCCGAACACGCCGAGGCCCGGAAAAAACTCAGCGCCCGGCTGCAGGAACACCTGGCTCGAACCGGGGACCCGCGCGCCCTCGGCCAGGATGCTCCCTGGGACTACTACCCCTACTACGGCAGGAAGGTGAATAAAGACTGGAAGGTCGACCCGAAACCGGAGAAACAACCATGAAGGCGCTGCTGGTCTTTCTTTGCCTGCTGGCGGCGCCGTTACTGCCCGCCCGGGACAAACCGAATATTATTTTCATCCTCGCTGACGATCTCGGCTACGGGGATCTCGGCTGCTACGGCCAGGAGAAGATCAGGACGCCGCGCCTCGACCAGATGGCGCGCGAGGGCCTTCGCTACACCAGCCACTACTCCGGGCACAACATCTGCTCGCCATCGCGCTGCGCGCTGATGACCGGCAAGCACATGGGGCACGCATCGGTCACCGGCAACGGCGGCCGACTGAGGGCCGGCGATGTCACGGTCGCGATGCTCCTGAAGAAGGCCGGCTACAGGACCTGCATGATCGGCAAGTGGGGCCTCGTCGGAAGGCCCGGTCATCCCGGCAGTCCGAACCAGAAGGGCTTCGATCATTTCTTCGGCTTCGACAACCAGGGCTTCGCGCACTTCTACTACCCGGAGTACCTCTGGCGCAACGACCGGAAGGTGCTCTACCCGAAGAACCATGACCTGCGCGTAAACGGAGAATACAAAAAGGGCGTGGGCACCTACAGCCACGACGAGCTGACCAGCGAAGCGATCAACTGGATCAAGACGAACAAGGAGGCTCCGTTTTTTCTCTATCTGCCCTACTGCATTCCGCACGCGGAGCTGACCGTCCCCCAGGACTCGATGGAGCCCTACCTGAAGCTTGGCTGGAAAGAAAAGCCGAAGATCGCCGGTACGGGCAACACCGGCGGAGGGGGGTACGGCAGCCAGTACAAGGGGGGCTATTGCGGCCAAAGCCATCCGCTGGCAACCTACGCGGGGATGATCTCCAGGATGGATCGGAACATCGGAAAGATCCTGGACCTGCTCGATGAGCTGAAGCTGAGCGAGAACACCCTTGTCATCTTCAGCAGCGACAACGGCCCTTCACCAGAGGGCGGGCAGAGCCTGAAATTCTTCAACAGCGCCGGCCCGCGCGCCGGCGCCAAGCGCAGCTGGAAGGAGGGCGGGATCCGCGTGCCGATGATCGCCCGCTGGCCGGGAAAGATCGCGCCCGGGCGAACGAGCGATCACCCGAGCGCCTTCTGGGATTTTCTTCCGACGG
>JAKUSY010000493.1 GCA_022451445.1 Planctomycetota bacterium | reverse complement strand
TTTGGCATCCCTCGGTTTCATCGACCTCGCCGGTGACGACTATACCTGGGAAGGACCGAAGCTGCTCGATACCGTCGCCGGGAAGTGACGCTCCGGTTCGCCGGATCAGCTCTCCTCCCGGAGCCAATACGGTTTCGCCCAGGAATCGACAGTCTCACCTCGTGCAGCCCGCTCAAAGTGCAGCCTGAGCTTCGTCTCGATGAGGTCATTGTTGAGATAGGGCAGGCCGAGGCAGCGCCACAGGCGCTGGGCCCTGGCTTCCAGGGGCTCCCGGCAGCACAGTGAGAATTCGTCCGCCTTTCCATCCAGGACATCCTCTATATCGTTGGCCCAGTAGGCTTCATCGGGTTTGCCGGAGGCCTCGACAGCGTGGAAGGACAGCCGTGCGAAGCTCAGCAGGTAGTCGGTCTCCTCAAAGCTCCCGCTCGTTCCAAATCGCATCCGGATCCTGTATTCGCCTTTTCCCGCGGCGAGCAGGTGTTCGAGTGGGGGCGTCCTGGCGCCGATCAGCCAGGGAAGAAAGCGCTCCTGGAGGCAGGCGGCGATCCGGGCGCGCTGGGCATCGGCGCTCCTGGGCTCGTCCAGCAGCGGGGTCGCGGGGAAGCTCCTGGCGAGGTCGCTCTCGGGGTCGAAGTGCCGCTCCTTTTCCTCGTCGAGAAGGGTCACTTCCTCGGCGAGGGAGCGCGATTGCAGCTTTCCATCGGAGAGCTCGTGCAGCCGGCCGGGAATCAACTCTTCAATGGAGTGACGGCTGTCGAATTGGGCCGCCACCTCCCGCTCCATCCGCACCCGGTCTTCAAGGCGAATGGGGAAGAGGATGCGGTTGTAGTCCGCGTTGAGCTCCTGCGGAAAGCAGATGCCCTGTCCTGTAATGAGCCTTACCAGGCCAGGGTTCCCCCAGAGCTCATCAGGGTCATCATCGAGGGCATTGTAGATATCGAAGACCTCCGCGTAGGCCGCCTCGAGGTTGTCGCCGAGCAGCTCCTGGCGCTGTTGCCGGTCCTTCGCGGAGAGCATATTCATCGTGGAGTCGCCCTCGTTCTTCACGGTGAGAAAGCAGGCGGTGCGGACGCCGGCTCTGCCGAATCTCCCGGCGAGCTCCCGGCGGGTGGCCGGATCGTAGAGCGGCATCAGGGCGTCGCCTTCGGCCAGGAAGACCTCCTCTTCGGTTTCAACGGTGAGGATCATCACGTCGTCTTCATTGGTCGCGCTGAGCTCGGGGTTGAAAAAAGCTCCCAGCTTCAGACCGTGAAAGTCCGTTTCCCGTTCCTGGCGCAGCAGGATGATCTCCATCTCCGGGAGGTATTCCCCGAGGAGGGGCTCGAGGTGTTCGAGGCTCTCGGGAAGGAGCAGGGTCGGAGAGGGGTCGAGAGCCTGCCGTAATTTCAGCAGGGAGTATGGGTCAAGGTGGTCGGTATGGGAATGTGAGAGGTAGATCCCGTGGATGGGCTGAAGGGCGTGCGGCTCGATCCTGATGCGCGGGAAACGGCCCATCAGGTCTCCTATCAGGTAATCCGAGAGCCAGGGGTCGGCCAGGATGCGCACCGGCTTTCCGCCCCCGGGGGTCATCTCCAGGAGATAGCTGCTGTGTCCGAGCGATAGGATCTTCATCTTGTTTTCGTGGTTCCGCCGACGTGTTCTGCTCAAGAGAAGACCAGAGTTCCACCCGAATTGCAATGAGGCCGGAGAGGGCGGGCTTGTCCCCGCCCCCGATTGCGGCTTTCCCATGCACGCGGGCTTCTGCTATCCTCTCGGAACGAGGGCTCCCCGGAGGGCCCGGGTTAGCAGGCAGGCACTGAGAGGTATGATGCACCCGAAGACGCGTGAACTTTTCATTCCCGACAGCGGCAGGAAGGTGGTCCAGCTCGTTCTCGATGGACTTGGAGGCTTGCCCCATCCCGACACCGGTCGTACGGAGCTCGAGACCGCGGACACTCCGAATCTGGATCGGCTGGCGGGGAGCTCTTCGCTCGGCAGGTCTCTTCCCATCGTCGCCGGGGTGACGCCCGGCAGCGGCCCCGCGCATCTGGCGCTCTGGGGCTATGAGCCCCTGGAGATTGACTTTGGCCGGGGCGTTTTCGAGGCGCTCGGAAGCGATTTTGACATGCAGCCGGGCGACCTGGCGGCGAGGGCGAACTTCGCCACGATCGACAGCGACAATATCGTCCACGACCGCAGGGCCGGACGACCTCCTGATGAGGAGAACGTACGCCTGGTCCAGAAGCTTCGCGAGGGGCTCGAGGGCAAGCTGCCCGGCGTAGAGCTGATCCTGCTCAACGGTAAAGAGCATCGCTTCACGGTTCTCTTCCGTGGCGGTGAGCTCGGGGCGAACCTCAACGACAATGACCCCCAGCGCGAGGGACTGGGGCTCCTGCCCATCCTCGCCGGAGATTCCGCATCGGAGCGTTCCGCGGAGCTGGTCGCCACCTTTCTCGAGTCCGCCAGGGAGCTCCTCGCGGATGAGGAGGTCGCGACCGGGATGCTGCTGCGGGGGTTCTCGGGATTGCCCGAGCTCGTTTCCTTCAACGAGCTCTACAAGGCGGACTCCGCGGCCATAGCAGCCTATCCGATGTACCGTGGGGTGGCTCGCCTCGTCGGCATGAAGGTGCTCGGGGCTCCGCATGGGCTCGAGGAGGAGGTGCAGCTGCTGGAGAAGAGCTACGGCGAGCACGATTTCTTCTTCCTGCACTACAAGGATACCGACAGCGCGGGTCACTCCGGGCTCTTCGATGAGAAGGTGAACGCGCTCGAGACCTTTGACGCGATGCTGCCGCGAATCGAGGCGCTTGAACCGGACGCGCTCATCGTGACGGGCGATCACTCGACTCCCTGTATCCACAGGGAGCACAGCTGGCACCCGGTGCCGACGCTCATCTCGTCAAGGCTGGCGCTCAGCGGCGAGAGCGCGGGCTTTACCGAGCGCCACTGCCTCAACGGAGATCTGGGACAGTTCAAGGCGTCGGAGATGGTGTCCATCGCCATGGCCCATGCGTCGCGGATGAAGAAGTTCGGGGCCTGAGAGAAGCTTTTGAGCTCCGGCCTTCCCGCGGCTCAGCCGGATTCGCCGAGTATCTCCC
>JAKUSY010000492.1 GCA_022451445.1 Planctomycetota bacterium | reverse complement strand
ACGACGAGGCAGGTTGCGCAACACCACCGAAGAGCTGCCGATAGCCCCTGCAGGAAAAACCCGCCAGGAGAGGGATGATCCACACTCCAGACAGAAAAAGTATTTCGACGCAACTCCTTTCTACACAAGGGTTTTCGAAATCACCGATGGCTCAATCCCGTACTATTCAACCCTTACCAAGAAATAAATCGGCGCCACAACGGCCAGGCATTAGGATGCTATACTTATCTAAGCGATCTATCAGGGTTTAATACGAAAATGAGACTGACCGAAACAGGCGAGAAGCGAGTGTCGAGGCGACTCCTTGGAGTCTTAGTATGCTTGTGTTTCGCTCTGCAGCCATTCGGCTTCCCTCTTCATCTCGCCCTCGTGGCCCATGCGCCTGACGCTTCGCACGAGCTCGTCAAAAACGCCGCGGCTCATTCGCACTCACATTCGGGGTATCACCACGATCACGACCAGGCGGCCGGGAGAAACAAGTCAGATGGTGGCCACCCGACACATCCGGTCGAGGACCACATACAGTTCCTTCCTGACATAGCGACATCCACCCCCCCCGCGCTCTTCGTCGCGCTGGCGCTGTTCCCGACTCCCCTCAAACTTTTCGAGCCCCCCACCTTCTCCAAAACGGTCGTGCCCTACGACATACCCCCGCCACGGCCGCTATCAAGACTGATCGCATCTCCGCGGGCTCCTCCCGTCGCCGCCTGAACCTGCCGTAAGACGTCGGCCTCGCCGATGTCGCCGTGATCCGGCGCCTGCCGCCGGATCGTGTTCAGGATGCACGTTGGAGACTCCGTTCAATGAAAGCTCAAAATCCCGGCGGAGCTGCACCCCTCACGGAGGGTTCTACAGCCCGTCAAACGCACACTCTTCGCAACCATGCGCGAAGCAGCCTGCTCGTTGGGATCACCCTGCTTTGCGGTTGCGCCACCTACTCGCCCCGGCCGATCGATCCCTTCCACGAGCTCGAACAGCTCGAGCGGCGTACGGCCGAATCGCGTGAATTCGAAACCCTGCTGCCGGGGAAGCCGGAGTGGATTCCCCTGCGGGCCCGCGTCGACTTCACCGATGGCCTCGATCTCCCTGAAGCGAATACCGTGGCGCTGTTTTACTCGCCGGAGATCCGGGCGGCGCGAAGCTCGGAGCGAATTTCAGGCGCGCAGCTCCTCAAGGCGGGCCTTCTCTCCAACCCGGAGCTCTTCCTCGGCCCGAGAATCTCGACCAACAACAGCGACGTTATTCTTCCAGCCGGACTCTCCTGGGAGCTGCCGCTGTGGGGCAAGCGCGAGGCGGAGAAGGAGCTGGCCGATCGCCAACTCTCCGCCGCACAAGCCCGTGTGGCCGCGGCGGAGCTGCGTGTTCTCACCGAGGTTCGCTCGTCTTTTATCCGGATTGCCGGTCTCAACCAGGCTCTCCTGGCATTCGAAGCTCAACTCGGCGGCGGCGAGCGGGTTCTCCAGTGGGTCACAGCCCTCCGGCAGGCCGGCGAGATCGATGCCGTCACCGTCTACCTTGCGCAGCTCGAGCAGGACGACGCGCGAGCGGCACTCGCCGCCACACACCTCGAGCTCGAGTCAGCCACTCGCGCGCTCCTCGAAACCCTCGGCGTCCTGCCAGCCGCCCGGCTTTCCATCTCGCTCGATCCTGACCCGGCATCGTTGCCGGACCTGCCCTCGCTCAGTCGCCGGAAATTGCTGCTTCACCCGGAGATTCGCACGGCGCTTCGAGAATACGAAGCGGCTGAGGCCTCGCTGAAGCTCGAGGTCGCCAGGCAATATCCCGCGATCCGTGTCGGCCCTGAGTTCGAAGACGATGGAGGAGATGCCTCCGTGGGAGCGGGAGTCGGAGTAGAGCTGCCTCTCTTCGACCGCAACCGGGGCGGAGTCGCCGAGGCCGAACAACTTCGCGAGGCCACGCGAGAGCGGCTGTCGAACTCATTGCTTCGATTGTCTCATGCCGAAGCACAGGCGCGCGCCGAATGGAGGGCGAACGAACGCATGCTCGGCGACTACCGCGCCGGCGCCCTCAAGAACGCGCAGGGAGCTCGCGAGTCTCTCGAGCTCCGGCTCCAGGCGGGCCAGAGCAACGTCCTCGAAGTTCTCGCGGCGCTGCGCGCCCTGACCGGGGCGCGAGTGCATGAACTCGAGCTCGGCCGAAAGTCGGCGATCGCTCGTCTGCACGCCGCCGTCGCGGGCGGAACCGTATTAAACGACCTCGCACGGAACGACCCCGGAAAGGGGAAGAGGTAAACATGTATAAAAGAACCACTCTCAGGTCGACGCTGGCGATAGCCGCCTTGTCGATTCTCGTATCGTGCTCGCGTGACCATGAGCACCCCGGCAAAGCTCCGGAAACGGCCGACGAGAAGCCCACGAACCGCCTTGCCGTACCACCCGAGGTCGTAGCGAACCTCGGCATCACGTTCGAGCAGGCCACGAGGGGAAAGGTCGGCGCGTGGATTTCCGTCCCCGGCGAGCTCTACGTCCCCGGCACCCACCGGTGGAACCTCCGCGCTCCCGCCCGCGGACGTCTTACGGCGGTCGCGCTCCGGTGGAAGACGGTCGAGGCCGGCGAGGTGATCGCCGAGCTCATGTCGCCGAAGCTCCGCGAAGCGCAACAGGATCTCTTCGCGGCTCACAGTCTCCAGGCGCGCGCAAAGGAGGAATCGGAGGCAGCCCATGCCCGGCTTGCCGAGGGCGAAGTCCAACCGATAGCGGCCAGGGAGCTGGCGAGCGCGAGCCTGGAGAGACTCGAGCACCTGAGGAAGCTGAACAAGGGAACCAACACGTTTGTCGCCAAGGAGCTCCTCGAATCCCAGCGCCAGCACGCGGAAGCCGGGAGAGCCGCACTGGAGGCCGCGGTCCGAAGAGACGCACTTCGGGAGACGGTCCGGGGTAAGGACCTGCTTCGCACCCAGGCCCAGCTGCGCGTCGATGGACACATGGACGCCTTCTCGATCCTGAGCGGCCGTACACGGAAAGAGCTTCTCGCTGGCCAGGAGGGCGCCGAGGCCTGGAAGACACTCGAGTCCATCCTCGTTCGCGCTCCGGCCGGCGGCACCGTCGTCGATGTCCCCGTGTCGCGGG
>JAKUSY010000491.1 GCA_022451445.1 Planctomycetota bacterium | reverse complement strand
GAGGTTCCAAAAGAAGTCCTCCAGACCTCGTCCCGCCCGGGGGGGGTGTACAGGAAGTCTTCCCCTGCGGAGCAGGGCCGTCGCAGCGTCTATATCTTCATCAAGCGTTCGCTGATTCCACCGATGATGTCGACCCATGATCTTGCCGATACCGATTCCAGCTGCGCTGTGCGTTTCACGACGACGGTTCCGACGCAGGCCCTTACCATGCTCAACAGCAAGTTTCTGAATGACCAGGCGGGGGTATTCTCCAGCTACCTGCAGAAAAATGCGGGCGACGATGTCCGTGAGAAAGTCAGCCTGGCGCTCAGCCGGGTTTTCTGCCGGGACCCGGTGAAGGCTGAGATAGACGGTTGTGTTAAATTGATAAAAGAATTCCAGGCAGAGGATAAGTTCAACGCCGAGCAGGCGTTCAAGTACTTCTGCCTTCTTGCCTTGAACCTCAATGAATTTGTATACCTCGACTGAGGAGTGAATCGAAAATGAAGAATCCAGCTAACAGCGGCGGAAGCCAGTTCTGCGGTCGTACCCGCCGTGAATTCCTCTGGGAAACCGGCGGCGGTTTTACCGCGACGGCCCTGGCCGGAATGCTTGGTGACAGCTTTTTTGCCAACCAGGGCCTGGCCGCCGATGGCCAGACCAAGTTTGAAAGCCCCCTTGCGGTAAAGAAGCCCCACTTCAAGGCCAAGGCAAAGAGCGTGATCTTTCTCTTCATGTACGGAGGTCCCAGCCAGGTAGAAACTTTTGATTACAAGCCTAAGCTGTATCCGCTCGATGGGAAAACCATCGAGGTCAAGACCTTCGGTCGCGGTGGCCGCAAGAGCAAGGGGCGGGTTGTAGGGCCCAAGTGGAAGTTCAAGCGCTATGGTAAATGCGGCAAGATGGTGTCGGATCTCTTTCCGCACCTGGGGACCTGTGTTGATGACATCGGCTTCATCCATTCGATGTACGCCGACTCACCCCTGCATGGATCGGCCCTGCTCAACATGAACTCGGGGCGTGTCCTCAGCGGCAATCCCTGTATCGGTACCTGGGCAACCTACGGTCTCGGCAGCGAGAATCAGAACCTGCCCGGATTTGTTGTTATGCTCAGCAAGAAGGGCGGACCGATCAGCGGCGCGAAGAACTGGACCAGCGGCTATATGCCGGCCTCCTACCAGGGCACGGTCGTCAAGGCATCGGGTACGCCGATTCTTGACCTGGCCCGCCCCGCGGGAGTCAGCAAGGAGGCCCAGAGGAGAATGCTCGACCAGTTGAACCATATGAATTCAGCTCACCTGGCCGATCATCCGACCAACTCGAATCTCGCGGCGAGAATCGCCAGCTATGAGTTGGCCTTCAATATGCAGAAGCATGCTCCCGAGGCTGTGGATTTCAGCCAGGAGTCAGAGGCTACCCGTAAGCTCTACGGAGTCGGAGAGAGCCGTACGGATGATTTCGGAAGCAAGTGCCTGCTGGCCAGGCGCCTTGTTGAGCGTGGAGTGCGCTTTATCCAGGTCTACTCTGGTGGCGCCCACAACGACGATAACTGGGATGCCCATGCGGGTATGGAGCGTAACCATACGTTCCATGCCGGCAACACCGACAAACCGATCGCTGGACTCATCAAGGATCTCAAGCAGCGTGGATTGCTGGATGAGACCCTGATTGTCTGGGGTGGAGAGTTCGGGCGCCAGCCGACCGCTGAATATGCCAAGGGAACCGGGCGTGACCACAACTCCTACGGGTTCACGATGTTCATGGCGGGAGGCGGCATCAAGGGCGGCGTCAGTGTTGGAAAGACAGATGAGCTTGGAGGTCATGCCATAGAGGATCGCTTCCACGTCAGGAACCTGCACGCGACCATATTGACCCAGATGGGACTCGACCCCAACAAGCTGAGCTTCTTCTACAACGGCCTCAACCAGAGGCTGGTCGGAGTTGAAGGCGCCGAACCGATTCACCAGCTTATTTCCTGAGAGTCATACTCGGTGACTGGATCCAGGGAAGGCAATACGGCCAGGGCCGACCGCCTCCAGGCCTATGACGTCGCCCGAGGGCTCGCCTTCCTGGGGATGGTGATCGTCAACTACAAGGTCCTCCTGGCTGGTTTCAGGCCCGATGGCCCGGACTGGCTGAAGAGCTTCACCGATGTTTTCACGGGGAGGGCGGCAGCGCTCTTCGTGGTCGTCGCCGGGGCGGGGATCTCTTTGATGGTGTCTCGGGCGATGAAGAAGGAAGCCGGCCTCGCCGCTGTTCGTTTCATTCTCTGTAAGCGCGCTCTCTTCCTGGTCGCGTTGGGCTACGGCTGGGTGGAGCTCTGGCCTGCGGACATCCTGCATTTCTACGGCTTCTATCTTCTCTTCGCGGCGGCTTTTATCTCTCTGCCGGGGAGATGGCTGTGGGCGCTCGCGGGCTGGGCGGTCGCCGGCTTCGCCATGCTCTACCTCGTCGGTGGGTTCTGGGATGACTGGAACCTGGAAACACTCGAGTACAGGAACTTCTGGGGGCCCTGGCAGCAGGTGAAAAACCTGGTGTTCAACGGCTGGCACCCTCTTCTTCCCTGGCTGGGCTTCCTCTTGGCCGGGATGTGGCTCGGACGGCAGGATCTCGGAGACCGCCGAACGAGCCTGCGTATCCTGGCGATCTCCCTGCAGGTCGCCGCCTGCAGCTATCTCCTCGCCTGGTTTCTGGATGGCGCCTTTGTGGAAAAAATGGGGCTCGCGCGTTCGAAGGAATTTGCTATGGAATTTCATGGACTGGTGAAGGCGGAGAGCCTTCCTCCGGCGCCGCTCTACGTCCTCTCCGCCGGCGGCGTGGCCTTCAGCGTGGTGGCGCTGTGTTTTCTCACCTGTGGGTCGGCCCTCGCGAAAAAAATTCTCCATCCTCTCGCCTGCACCGGACGCCTGGCCCTGACCCTCTACATCTCCCATGTCTTCATTTCTTTCTTCATCGTCGGGGATGAACTCGCGCAGGGGAAATTGGGCAGCATGGAATTGACAGAGGCCGTGGTATGGATTGTCGCGGTCTGGGTGTTTTCTGTTCTCTTCGCTACCGTCTGGCTCCGCTTCTTCCGGCGCGGTCCTCTCGAGTCGGTGATGCGCTTTCTGACTGGTTG
>JAKUSY010000490.1 GCA_022451445.1 Planctomycetota bacterium | reverse complement strand
ATCGACCGCCCCGATGGCGAAGATATTGACGAAACCGAAGACCAGTCCGATGGTGATCAGGAGCGCTCCTATCTCGGGGAACACCGGGGCCTCCAACACCCCGTTTAAAATACTCGAGAGTGGGACCCATTCCGGTACGCCCCAGGTAGCCACTAGCCATTTGATGATTCCGGCAAAAACGAGGCCGCCATCGTACGTACCGGCATCCCACTTTGACGAATAGTCACCGGCGAACTCCCCGAGCCCCTTTCCGGCCTGGGCGAAGATCGTGGTGAAGGCGAAGAGGTTCATCTGTCCACCTCCCCCAGCACGATGTCGAGGCTGCCGATGATGGCGACCAGGTCGGCGACCATCACGTCGCTCAGGCTCGTGAGCTTGTCCAGGATGCTGATATTAGAGAAGGACGGCGCCCTGGCCTTCACCCTGTACGGGATGTTCGTTCCGTCGCTGACGATGTAGAAGCCGACCTCGCCGCGGGCGCCCTCGACTCTCTTGTACGTCTCACCGGCCTTCGGCTTGACGGCCCTATAGGCCTTCTTGTCACAGAAGGGGCCCTCGGGGATGTCCCTGAGCACCTGGCGAACGAGCCTGATGCTCTGGCGCATCTCGCGCATGCGCACCATGTAGCGATCCCAGCAATCTCCCAATTGCCCCATCTCCCCGGTGCCCACGGGCACGTCGAATTCCAGGCGGTCATAGATTCCGTAGGGGGCATCGCGGCGCAGGTCGCGCTGCACGCCGGAGCCGCGAAGCGATGGACCGGTCACGCCGTAGCTGATGGCCAGGTCCGCCGGCATCACCCCGACGTTGGCTGTCCTGGAGATGAAGATACCGTTGTAGGAGAGCAGGTTGTCGTACTCATCGATGATCTTCGGATCGAAATAGTCACAGAAGGCCTCGATATCGGCGAGGATCTCCTCGGTCATATCGAAGGTCACCCCGCCGATGCGCACGTAGCTGTAATTCAGCCTCTGCCCGCAGAGCTTCTCGAAGATCTTGAGGATCCGCTCGCGATCCCGGAAGGCGTAGAGAAACGGCGTGATCGCGCCGATGTCGAGACCGTAGGTTCCGAAGGCGAGCAGGTGGCTGGCGACCCGGTTGAGCTCGGCCACCATGACGCGGATATACTCGGCCCGCTCGGGAACCTCGATCCCCGCCAGCTTCTCCACCGCCACGGCGTAGCCCCAATTGTTCATCATCGCGCAGAGGTAATCCATCCGGTCGGTGTAGGGAACGACCTGGAGGTAGTTGTTGCCCTCCGCGCACTTCTCAAAGCAGCGATGCAGGTAGCCGATGTGAGATTCGGACTCGAGCACCAGCTCGCCATCGGTGCGCACCACCACCCGGAACACCCCGTGGGTGCTCGGATGCTGGGGCCCCATGTTGAGGAGCATCTCTTCGGTCCTGATCTTTGCTTCGGTCATTTTAGTCCGGGCTTGAATCTCGCGGTATGTGTCTCGATGTGGAGCTCAATAGATGACATTCTTGATGCCGTGGAAAGAGTCCGGCGGCTCGTAATCTTTTCTGAGGGGATGTCCCACCCAGTCCTCGGCGCAGAGAATCCGCACCAGGTTGTGATGCCCCTCGAAGACCACTCCCAGGAGGTCGTAGGTCTCCCGTTCATGCCAGTCGGCGGTACGCCAGATCTCCTCGACGGAGGCGATTCGCGGATCGTCGCGGGGCAGCTTCACCTTGACGGTCAATTCGTGATGGTTGGCGATCGAGTCGAGGTTGTAGATGACCTCTATCTCCGCGCCATCCTCACGCTCAGGGTAGTCCACCCCGGTTATGCAGGAGAGCAGGTCGAAGCCCAGGCGGGAGTCATCGCGGCAGAGCCCGGCCACGGCGGCCCACGCCTCGGCCTTGACGACCACAAACGGGGCCACGCCATCGATGACCTCCGCCACCCACGCCTCGGGCAGCTTCTCCTTGCGAACCCCAATGATTTGCCCAAATTCCATCCTCGGCATTTCGTAATATCAGACCAGGGTAGACGGCGTGGTAAACTTCCGGCTTGGTCGTCCGTCTCGTCCGATCGAGTATCTTCTCTCTCTTCATCAGCTTCTGAACCTTGAAGAGGCCCTCGAGCAGAGCCTCTGGCCTCGGGGGGCAGCCGGGAATGTAGACATCTACCGGCACCAGGAGATCGACGCCCTTGACCACGTGGTAGCCGTGCTTCACATAGGGACCGCCGCGAATGACGCACCCTCCCATGGCGATCACGTATTTCGGCTCCGGCATCTGGTCGTAGAGACGCTTCACCCTCGGAGCCATCTTGTGGGTAACGGTGCCCGCGACGATCATGAGATCGGACTGGCGCGGAGTACCCCGGAAAGGACCCGAGCCAAACCGGTCAATATCGTACTTGGCGGCGCCGGTCGCCATCATCTCGATCGCGCAGCAGGCCAGGCCGAAGGTGAGAGGCCAGACCGAGTTGGCGCGAGTGGCGTTGATGATGTCATCGACCGCCGTCAGGAAGACGACGTTCTTGGTCAGTGGGTCCGGATTCCTGTTTTCGAGTTCACTCATCAGACCGCTACCTCTTGAGGTTCATCGGATGCTTCCGCCTCGACAGACTCCGTGGTCTCCTGGAGAACGGCGGCTTTCATGAAGGGCTTCACCTTCAGCCAGTCAAGGTCGCCCTTGGCCCAGCAATAGATGAAGCCGACCAGGAGAATACTGAGAAAAACCATGACCTCGAGAAAGATGAACCCCCCGAAGCCGTTTCTCATAAGGGTCTTGAAAACCAGCGCCCAGGGATAGAGAAAGGTCACCTCCACATCGAAGATCAGGAAGATCAGGGCGAGGGTATAAAATCGTATGTCGAACCGCACCCAGGAGGAGCCGATCGTGGGCTCGCCGCACTCGTAGGTCTCCAATTTGCCCGGCTCATCCGGAGAGCGAATGCGCGGTCGCAGCAGGCGGCTGAGAACAGAGACCGTCAGAACGACAAAGAAGACCCCGAAGAGGGTGAAAACAAGAACGTTGAGTAGCTGGTAACCCATTTCCGGGAGGTCTTTAGCTCAGGCTCTGAGGCTCACTTAGAAAAGCCCGGAGTACCGAAGGTCTCCTTACTTTCCCCGCGGCAGAGAAATCGAAA
>JAKUSY010000049.1 GCA_022451445.1 Planctomycetota bacterium | reverse complement strand
CAGATGCCAATGTCCCCAGGAACGAGTTCATCTGGTCAAAGGTCGAGGTGAAAGATTTTCTCCTGGTGGTCGACGTGAAGCTGGCGTCGGACAATCGCAACGCCGGTATCCAGTTTCGTTCTAAAAAAGCAAACGCCAGCGGGCAGGCGGTGGGTTACCAGGCGGATGTGGGCGCCGGGGTGTGGGGGAAGCTCTACAACGAACACGGGCGCGGGAAGCTCGACTGGAACAACCGCGCCGCCAAAGCCGTGAAACGCGGCGAGTGGAACCACTACGAGCTCCTCGCCGTCGGGCACCAGATCTGGACGGCCATCAACGGCACCCTCTGCGTTGCGACAGAAGACCCCAAGGGGGAGCTGTCGGGGAAAATAGCCTTCCAGGTTCATAGCGGCCCGCCACAGAACGTGCGCTACCGCGTGCTGAAGCTGGTCCATGACCCGGAGCTGAAGCTGGAGAAACAGACGAAGAAACAGCTCCTCGATGCCCTGCCGAAAAAGAAGAAGACTGCTGCGGGCACGTCACGCCCGAAGCCTGGCTGGACGGCGCAGTTAACCGCCTGGCGCGCGAAGCTCGATGCGAACGATCCCGGCATGGCCGGCAAATGGTTTTCGGCGATGCTCGACGATGGCGCCTGGAAAACGATGAACCTGCCGCGCCATTATGAGACCGCCGGCCTGCCGGACTACGATGGCACGGTCTGGTTTCGGCGCGCACTCGAGCTTCCCGCCGCCCGGGCCGGCAAGCCCCTCACGCTGGAATTGGGGCCGATTGACGACATGGACATGACCTGGTTCAACGGCAAGCTGGTCGGCGGCATCGAGCGTCCCGGTTTCTGGGCTGCTCCCCGCAAGTACACCGTCAAGGGCCCGATGGTGAAGGCCGGGCGCAACGTTATCGTGGTGCGCGTGATCGACCATGGCTGGCCTGGAGGCTTCGCCGGCAAGGCGGCGCAGATGCGTGTCAGTGGCCGGGGGCTCAAGCCCATATCGATCGCGGGTGACTGGAAATTTCAGCCCGGCGTCACGCTCAAAGCCCTCGGGCTCGGCGCGTTGGCCGCTCCCGCGCCCCCGCCGCCTCCGCCCCCGACTCCTGCGCTGGTGCGGCCCCTGGCCAGGCCGGCCAATCCCCTGCCTCCGTTTGCCGACGGCTTTGCCCTCAAAGGCGGCGAGTCCATCGTCATCCTCGGCGGCTCCAACGCGGCAGAGCTTCCGCGCTTCGGGTATTTCGAAACCCTGCTGGCCGCCTCGAACCCCGGCAACCCCGTGCGCCTGCGGAACCTGGCCTGGCCCGCCGATACCGTCTACCGCCAGCAGCGGCCGCGTAATTTCTTCTCCACGGCAAAACCCGGCTATGGGGAACGGGATGGGCGTGAGCAGCTTGTCGCCGATATCGTCTTCCTCTGGCTGGGGCAGAGCGAGGTGGTGGATGGCGCCGAGAGCCTCGACGCCTTTGTAGACGCCTACAGGGAGAAGCTCGATTCGCTTCAGGCCTACACCGGCCGTGTCGTTCTGATTACCCCTGCCCCCTGCGAAGACCCCCTCGGACTCGGGCTCGACACCGAAAAACGCAATCGCGCTCTCGCCTCCGTCGCCGCAGCGATCCGGCAGCTGGGGAAGGAAAAGGAGCTCCCCGTGATCGACCTCTTCAGCCGGCTGAAGGGCCGGCAGGTCTCCCGGGACGGTCTCCTGCTGAGCCGCAGAGGGCACCTGCTCGCTGCACAGGAGATCGTTCGGGTTCTCCGCCGCGACAAATCCGGCGGGGCCCTTGCCGGGGAGCTCAGGCCTGATGGAAAGCTTCAATCGCAACCGGCTGAAAACCTGAGGCAGGCCGTGTTGAAGAAAAACCGCCTCTGGCAACAGTACTGGAGGCCAACAAACTGGTCCTTCCTCTACGGCAACCGCCAGACCCAGCCCAGCAGCAGGGACCACCGAAATCGCCAGGTTCGCTGGTTCCCGGGCGAGCTCCAGAGCTTGCTGCCCCTGCTCGATGAAGCGGATGACAAGATCCATGCCGCGGCGAGGCAGGCAACGACCCCGCCCGGCTCATAAGCTGCGCATTCCCCTGTGCGGACCTCACTGGCAGCGGTAAACTGACCACGGTGCTTTTTTCAACATCCGGTAGCCCTTCATGACTCGACGGTTTTTCGTTTTCTCTCTCCTCGCAGCTCTCTTCGCCATCGATGTACAGGCAGCCGGTGGAGAGCCCCAGATTGCCTGGTATGGGACCCTCAAGGGCGGGCTCGCTGAGGCAAAGCGCACTGGGCGGCCCGTCCTCCTCGTGACCGGCTGCGCCTTCAATCACAAGCTTCGCGGGGTCTGGTGAAAGGGCAAGCAGGGAATGGACAGGAGTTTCCTGTCCGGGAAAGCGGCCATCGACGCCTCCAGGGAATTTGTCTGCATTCGTTTGCCGACCTACGAAAGCCGTGAGGAGGTCAACTTCCTCAAGACTCTCTACGTGAGCACCACCGGGGAGATCGCCAACACCATGTTCGCGCTGCTCTCTCCGGATGGAAAGACCCGGCTCTCCGAGGCGGATCGTTCGCCAGCCCAGGTGTTTGGCGGGGTTATCAATCGGCGCTCCGGCCAGCCCGGGGCGACTGAGCAGAACAAGGCCGCCGCCGCGAGAATGGTGGAAACGATGAAGGTGCTCTCGCTGGCCTATCCAGGGGAAAAGGGCGCAGCAGGAGCCCACCGGGCGCTCCCCTATCTGGGTGATCTGCGCATGGCCGTCAATGTCGCCGCCTGTGACAACCAGCCCCTGCTGGTGGTCTACGCCGAGAAACCCGGCGAGCTGCAGGCGCTGGAAAAAGTCCTGGAGCCCCTTGCCTGGACAGAGGAGATCATCGGGCGGGCGGTGTACGTGGCTGTCGGCGACGCCAAGGAGTATGGTCGCCTGATAAAAGACAAAAAGCCGGAGGCCGGATACGTCCTGGTGGCCCCAGAAGCCTATGGCCGCCATGCGACTCCCCTGCTCAAGCTCTCATCGGCTGAAAAGCCCGAGAGCATCCGGAAACAGCTCCTGGCCTCATTGGCTCTCTACAATCCCCCGCCGAAGGATTCCGACAAACACGAGGCTGCCGGACTCGCTGCGGGCATCCAGTGGCAGCCGAAAACCCCGATTACCGACCGCTCCCGGGGACGGCGTGGAAGAGCCCGGCAACGACCCTAGCCCGCCTTCTTGCCCTTGCCGGGCTTCGGCTTGCCAGGGGCCGGCAGCAGGGCCTTGCTTTTCGCCACCCAGCGAACCTTTTCCCCGCTCTTTGTCATCGTCCGATCGATCCAGCCGCGAACTGCGGCCGGCTGGATGCCCCGCCCATAGCTCTTGCCGCCGATTCGAACACCTCCGCTGACGATGCCGAAGAGAACGTCCCTGTCGTTGCCGGGGTGGTCGATGACAAAAGCCCCGCCGCTGTCTCCTCCCTTGCCCGGCGTCCCGTCCTTGCCGGGATAATGGCGGAATTTAAGCCCCCTTCCGATACCCCGGCGCCCGGGATGGAAGTGTCTTCCCCCCTGGTGGCCGGCCATGGTGAAGGTGATCGCCCCATGCTTCTCCTCGAGCACCTGTGAGAGCACTCCCACCGGCTGGATGCCCTTGAGAGCCCTCTTGAAGCGGACCAGGGCGATGTCCCCCTTTGGCGCGATGAACGCCTCCTCCACCTGGACCTCGACCTTGCGGCCGAAGGCAACCTTGACGTTGCGTGTCTTTGGCGCCCTGGCCTTGACCGTCGCGACATGCGCGGCGGTGAGCCCCCAGGAGGGGGCAACCATGACGATGGACCCGGTGCCAATCTTCTTGCTTCCGACATGATAGCCACGCCAGGAGCCGACATACCCGTAAGGAACATCCGCTGCGTAGGAGACCAGGAAATTCACCAGGCGCTGGGATTCAAAGAAGCCGCGCCACATATTGTGCCCCTGCCCGGAGGCGACCTCGAGCTCCATGAGCCCCCCGGCGGCCTTGTAGCGCTCCGCGACCAGGCCGGAGTTCGCCGGCAGGGGGACCACGTTGTCTTTGTCGCCGTGAATATGAAAGATCGGGACGCCCGCATCGGCGAGAGGGGCAAGACGGTCAACCGGGTTGTGCTTCGCCAGCGCCTCGGCCAGCTGCCCCTGCGTCATCCCGTAGGCCCCGCAGGCTCTCCCCAGCCCCGGGTAGCTGGCAAGATTGCAGACCGGGTAGATCCCCGTGATGCAGCGGATCTTTTCGGGATTTTCCGCCGCCCAGCAGTAAAGCATCAGGCCGCCCCGGCTGCGGGCCAGCAGGGACACCTTCGTGTCGAAGCCCTCATCTTTCACCAGCTTTTCATAGAGCGCGGTGTAGGTCTTGCGCCCGGCAGGGCTTCCGTACGACTCGCCGACGTTAACCCCGGCGATGGCGATCCCGGCATCCAGGAAACGTCTGAACATCCATGCCTCGGATTTACCGGGCAGGTTCGTGCCGAGGGTGGGAGCGTAAAGAACCCAGGGAATGGGCTCTATTTTTTTCTCCGGCGGGCGAATTACGAAAGCCTGGTGCCCGGCTACAGCGAACGGCTCCTTGCGAATTTCCGCCGCCGCCGCATCCTGCTGCGCTCCATCGAGGCGTCCGCCCAACAGCAATAAAAGGCCCAGGAGTGGTGCCATAACAGCCCGTAAATCGATTTTCTTCACTGTTTCTCCTGCCTTTGGCAATAGGGCGTTATTTCTTTCTCTTCTTCTTCTTCTCGCCCGGCTGTTTGCCGCCGCCGAGGTCCTCGATTGTTTTACCGAGGATCCGGGCTACATAGCCGTTGTAGCGGCCATTGGGGGAGACACCACCGCTCCTGGGAAAGGTCCGGATCGTCTCGAGCGCGTAGCCCGCCTTGTCATCGAGCTTGTCGATCGCGTTGAGGGCCACCATCGAGACAAAGACATCGGCCCCCTTCTTCCAGGGCGCGATTGCGACCAGGGCATCGATCCCTTTTCTTTGCTGCGCCTGGTTTCCGTACTTTCCGAAAGCATAACCCGCCGCGATGCGCACATAGGAAGAATCGTCCTGCAGGGCCGCGAGAAGCTCCTTTTCAGACGCCTTGATGGCGTCGGCGCCGCGGTTGAGTATACCGACCGCTCCCCAGTAACGAACGGCGCTATCGGAATCTTTCAACAGTTCCTTCACCTCCGGAAGCTGGTCAGCCCCGCGCAAGGTGGCAAGGTCCGCCGCCGCAAAGATCTTATCGTAGGGATACTTGCTGCCATCCCTGCCCATCTCGCGCGGGGTGGATCCCTTGCTGCGGCTGTGGATCTCACCCTCGGGCAGGAAACCAAGATCCCGGATGCGTCGACACCAGTCCTGCTGGGCCTTGCGCAGCTCCTTGAGCTTCGCCTGGTGATCGGCGGAGTCGGCCAGGTTGTTCACCTCGTCCGGGTCCGCCGCGAGATCATAGAGTTCCTCGGCCGGCTTGAGGTTCCAGAAGTGGGACTGGGCCTCGTTCAATTTCCCGGCATCGTAGTCCCGTTTCCAGGCGGCAGTAGACTTGGTCACGAAGTTATAGGAAACGTACTGGCCGTAGATGAAGTGCGGGTTGTAATTGCGAATGTAGTGATAGCGCCCATCGGTAACCGTTCGGATGAAATCATAGCGCTCATCCATGCGGCCGCGGAAACCGAACATGTACTTCGGCTTTTCCTGCTGATGCTTGCCCGCGAAGGCATGTCCCTGCATCCACTCCGGCGGCTTAACCCCGGCAAGACTCAACAGGGTGGGGGCCAGGTCGACAAAACTCACCATGCGGTCGCTCTTGCCACCCGCCTGGTACTCTTTCGGCGCCCGGGCTTTCCACCTAGGCGGAAAATACACCACCATCGGCACCGACAGGCCGGAGTTGTAGGTCCAGCGCTTGCCGCGCGACATTCCCGAGCCATGATCTCCGTAGTAGAAAACAATCGTATCATCGGCAAGCCCTGCCTTGTCGAGGTCGGCCAGGTGACGCCCGGCGATCTCGTCGGCGCGAGAGACCACGTCGTAGTACTGGGCCCAGTCCTTGCGTGATTCGGCGTTGTCCGGATGGTAGGCCGGGATCCGCACCTTCGCCGGGTCGAGGACCTGCTTGTGGCCACCGGCGCGGACCCGGCTCTCGTGGCTCACCGTGGAGTTGAAGATCGCGAAGAACGGCTGGCCTTTCTCGCGGTTCTTGTAATGCGCCTTTCGGGAAGATTCGTTCCAGCCGGTTCCGCCGGCGCTGCTGACGTTGTAGTCGGTTTTCGAATTGTTGGTGCAGTAATAGCCCTGCTGGCGCAGAAAATTCGGGTAGAAGCGCACGTAGGCAGGCAGCTTGACCATGCTTCGCATGTGCTGGCCGCCCACCGATGGTGGATACATTCCCGTGATGATCGTGGTGCGGGCGGGAGCGCAGACGGGAGCGCAGGACCAGGCCAGCTTGAAAAGCATGCCCTTCTTCGCCAGGGCGTCCACGTTCGCGGTCGCCGCGAGCTTGTCCCCGTAGCAGCCCATTTCAGGCCCGTGATCCTCGCTCGTGATCCAGAGAATGTTCGGATGGTCCGCCGCCCGGGAAATCGCGGCGATCGTAAACAGGAATAACAAAAAGCTGCCTGTGCGCATTTTCATTGCTCTTTAATTTGAAATTGAAAGACCCGTGCTCCCCATAGCATCGTCGCAGAACCGGCCTCGAGGCAAGCGGCGTTTGCGGTTTTCTCCGCGCCTCCCGGGGAGAGCGGTTATTCGCCTTCCGCCGGCTTCTCGACGGCTTCCGCCGCGGCCTTCTCCGCCGCCTTGAGAACGGCCTTCGTCGCCTTGTCAGCCGCCTTGAGAGCATCGAGCTCTTCTTCGAAAAGCTGCTGGGCGTTGTCGAAGAAGTCTTCCTGCGAGATGTCGCCGGCGTCCACCTTCGCCAAGAGCACCCGTTGCGCCTGGTAATCGAAGTTCGTGATGCCGGCCTTGCTCTGCAGGAGCCTCCAGGCCTTGCGGCGCTCGATGCAGTAGAGCACCATCTGGCGCGACAGGGTCATGTAGCTGAAGCGGCCATTGTTGTCCTCGACGCCCATGTAGACACCGAAGTCCGGAATAAAGGAGCGATGGTCGCGAGCGGTGAAACGCCTGGCGACGATGTCATCCTGCGTTGCCCGCAGCAGGATGTTGTCGAGGTGGATCTTGCCGGCCGTGTCGTTCTCCTTGATCCTCTTGAGATGGTTACGGAACCGCTTCTCGCTGGCGCACCAGTGGGCCACCGTGTAGTTGTAGGGCTCCTTGGTCTCCTTGAAGCGTGCCGTCATCCAGTCGCGATCGACATGGCGGTTGCCCTGCAGGCTGAGGCACTCTTCGTACAGCTCGCCAATGGCCGGATTGAATACAAATTCCGGCAGGCTGCGGCTGTCCCGCACGCGCCGGGCCTGCTCAGAGGCCATGTCGTCGGCGACGCCATGCTCGGGCTGGCTGGTCGTGAAGCATTTGTAGAACGCCGTTCCGCGGTACTCGAGCCCTTCGAGGATCGTCCTGTAAAACTTTGCCTCATCAGCCATCGACACCTGGGTAACATAGGGAGAACCATGACCGCTGGTAAAGCACTCAGCGGGATTCTTCAGCTCGACCAGCTTGCCCTGGGTCGCCGCGCCCATCTGGTTCATGTCAAAACCCCCGGTCATGGGCGAAAGATCCGAGTTCTGCCCACCAGTATTCGAATACACCTGGGTGTCAAGCATGAGAATCATGACGTTCGGCCGATTCTGAACGATAACCTTGGAGACGTTCTGGAAGCCGATATCGCCCATGCCGCCATCGCCGCCAATCGCCCAGACCTTGGGCAGCTCTTTCACCTCGAGGTCGGTCATGATCGTGTCGGTGAGGTGGCAGTAATCGAAATAATCGCCCTCGATCAGCTTGTCGTCACCCAGGAGGCGGTCGGCCAGCCTCTCCGGAACGATCGAGTGCCGTGCATTGTCGAGCATGAAGCTCTCACCGAAGAGCCAGCTGATCGTCGTGCCGTCCTGGAAGAGCGAGTTCATCCAGGGGTAGGGGTGCGGATTGTTGGGTGGCGTGGAGCCATAGACCGTATTGCAGCCGGTGTGAGCGCCCATGGCCATGACCGACATTCCATTGGCGAGGCGGCCGTCAACCGGCTGGAGCTCCCTGTGATTGAAGGCCTCCTGGCGCAGAACCGCGACCAGGGCATTGACCAGCTCCTGGTCCGTTATTTCACCGTATTCCTGCAGGCGGCTGCGGGTGTCGGCATCGGAGTCGCCCCCGAGCCCCATGATGACATGGGAAACGCAGCGGCTGAACAGCTCATGCGCTTCCTCATCCTCGCCGCGCCATTTCTCCAGGAGCGCAACGCCATCCTTCTCAATCTGGGCCGCCTTTTCCGTGAGGCGCTCGGCCTTACGGTGATAGAGCGGCCTCATATAGGCCTCCGTCACCGAGGCCAAGCCATGCAGGATGGACTTTTCGCCGCAGCCGGCACAGGCGCCATCGCCTGAGGCCAGGGCGTCGTAGTTGCGCCGCTGCATCAGGTGGTTACGCAGCGTCGCCGGCTTGGAATCGACGACATTCTCGCTGTCGTAATTGCCCAGGTATTTCTGGGGCGTGTCAGGCAGCAGGTCGAGGAACTTCGTCGCCGACTCGATCTGGGCGTTGACCTCTTCACCATCGTCGACCATGCGGAGAGCATCGTGGTCACCACACTCCGTCACACACTCGCCACAGCCCTTGCAGAGATCCGACACGAAGATCGAAAAGACACCGCCGGCTCCGGCCTCTTTCTTTTCTTTGCTCCTGAAAATCGCGTTGACCTTCGAATAGGCCAGCGGGAGCTTCTCGAGGATGGCGATCATCTCGTTGCGGGAAGCCTCCGGTATCGCTTCCCGGGCTTCTAATTCGGCCTGAACGAGGGCCGCCACGGTGGGGGCTTCCTCGTCCTTGGCCTTGGCCGCCTCGAACATCTTCACGCGAATAGTTTCATCGATGCCGGCGAGGGCCTCGATGATGGCCTTTCGTCCGGCCTCATCGCTTACGTAGTTGCTCGCCGCCGTTTCGAGGATAGTCGAAACATCGTGGGCTGAATTGGGAAGCGCCGTATCCGGGCAGGCCGTGATGCACGCCATGCACTGGGTACAGTTTTCCTGGATGAAAATCGGCGTCTCCCGGCGAGCTCCGTACTTGGAGGCCGTCATGCCGCTGGCCGCGGCCATGATGCCTACGGCGGAGTACGGAGAGGCCGGCTGGTCGTAGCCCAGTCCAGCGCGGAATTCCGCATCGAAGGTCTCGGTCTTATACATCGGCGTACGCTCAGTCTGCTCCGGCGCGGGCTCACAACCCTCCTTGCCGCAACCGCCGGAGCCACAGGCCTCGGCCGCCGGGAGCAGGGCATCTCCCCGCATGCTGGAAAGATCTTCTGCGCCCACATCCCCATAGGGAACGGGCTGGACCCGGTCGCGGCCATTGACCATGACCTTCATGTTGGCGTCAACCACATCATCTCCGAGACGGCCGAACTTTTTGACGTACTGGGCCCGGACAATTTTCTCGAAGAGCTCGCCATCAATGTCGTAGTCCTCGAGGAACGTGGAGACGCCGAAGAACCCGCCAAGGAACGCATTGCCCTGCATTCTCAGCTGGAGCTCCGCCCGGTCGGTCGCCTCCTTGGCGATATCGAAGCCGGGCAGGATAAAAATTTTCAGCTCGCGGTCGACAATCTCCTGGCGATACTGCGGCGGAATACGAAGCCAGGCTTTTTCAGGCGCCTCGTCGGACTCCCAGATAAAGGCACCGCCATCGGCAAGTCCCTCTAGGGGATTGAGATGGGTGAAAGCCTTGGGGTCACAGCAGAGCACGACGTTCACGTGGCGCAGATCGCAATTGACCCGGATCCTCTCGGGCGCAACCACCAGGAAGTAGGCCGTCGGGGCGCCCTTTTTCTCGGAGCCGTACTTGGGATTGGCGCTGATGTGGATGACCTCTCCACGGCAGCCGTATTCGTCTTGGACATCCTCTCGATCCGCGACAAACCCGCCGATCTCGCCGATGATCTCGGCCAGGTTCTTGCCGGTGGTAATCATTCCCCAGCCACCGATCGAGTGAAGACGCACGGCGATCGCGTTGTCTGGCAGCAGCGAGGGCGTCTCTTCAGACCTCACCTCGTAGGGATGATCGATTCCCAGGGTAAAGAAGGATTCTCCATCCTCGGCTCCCTTTCCATCGGCGCGCTTGCTCTGCCCCGTGGCGTACTCATAGCATCCCAGGATCGCCTCGGGGCGGAAGTCGCGGGAGCCAAGCCCGTAAATCCCGGAGAAAATCCTCGGCATATTTTCCGGTGAGATCGCATCGATGCCCGTATGGGCCTTGCTGGAGTTGTTTTCAAGGGCCTTCGCCAGCGCCGTGCGGACATCACGGGCGAGCGGGTTGTCGCCGGCCATGGGCTCATCCGTGCGCTCAAGGATAATTACGTTCTTCTTGCCCGCGAGGGCGCGAACTATGTGCGCCTCGGGGAACGGCCGCAGAACATTGACGTGAATCGAGCCCACCCCAGCCCCGCGAGTCTCCCGCAGGTAGTCGACGCTCGCCTCGATGTTTTCCGCCGCCGAACCGAGGGAGACGAAAACTGTGTCGGCATCTTCACACATATACTCGGTCAAAAAGCCGTAATAACAGCCCGTCTGCTTGCCCCATTCATCGTAGGCCTCCTGGAGGAAAGAGAGGATCGGCTCGACGAAGCAATTGCGCCGCGCCGCCACACCGTTCATATAGTGCTCCTGGTTCTGCACGGGGCCGATCAGGGCCGGGCTCTTGAGGTCCATCACCTTTGGAACGCGACGGCGGGTCGGACCGAACAGAGTTTTCTGCGCCTCCGTCGGGCATTCGATGATGTCATCGGCGCGACCCAGGAAATTACGCAGGAGGTCAGACTCACGCACCAGGAAGCTCCGTTCGAGATGCGAAGTGAGGAACCCATCCTGTATGTTCATTCCGGGCGTGAGCGCCCGCTCGGTAACCCGGCGTAGAATCACCGCCTGGTCCGCAGCCTGCTGGGCATCGCGGGCAAAGAGCATGATCCAACCCGTGTCGAGGGCTCCGTAGATATCATCGTGGCCGCAATGCACATTCAGAGCGTGCTTGGTGAGCGCACGCGCCGCGACCTCGAGAACCATCGTCGAAAGCTTTCCGGGGGCATGATAGTACTGCTCGACTCCGTAAACGATACCCTGCCCCGAGGTGAAATTCACCGTGCGCCGACCCGTTACCGAATAGGCGATCGCCCCGCCCTGGGCGGCATGTTCACCCTCACACTCGATGGCTATTTTGGGTTCGCCGAAAACGGTGAGCTGGCCCTCGGCATAGGACTGCTGGTACATCTCCCCCATCTCCGTTGATGGAGTGATCGGATAAAAAATGCCGCCATCGGTGATGCGCGCTTCGGTGTAATAGGCAACCAGCTGATTACCATTGGTGGTAACTCGCTCGCCCGGGTAAGGAGGCATGCCGGTCTTGGCTGAAGAGGCTTGTTCGTTTGGTACTATCGTCATTTGATTTCTGAGTGTTTCTGGCTGAATTTCACGGTCCCCGAAGCATCGCCTGCGGCCCCTGGACAGGGCCCCCCCGGGCGAAGCCTTGACTTCTTTCCGACAGCGGGCGAAGGGGGTCGGCGCAGAGGCCGCCCTTTCAGGCCCTGCGACCGGATAGTGTAACAGCAAAGCCGGCCTAAATCAGCCCATTTCATGCCCTGGGTTCTGCATTAGGAAAGGCCGCATTTCTTTTAAGGAAACGGCGGTAGAAAATATAAGTTGCCTTAATAGAAGACCTTAGGTGGATTCGATGCGGCCGCTCCGGAGGATGAAGGTAGGCAGGAATACGGCCTTTCCGGCTGTAGGCGACAAGCACTAAAATCTTCCCCCTCTCCCCCCTGGCCTCATTGAACAGGCCCCTGCGGACAAATGCCCGGCGG
>JAKUSY010000489.1 GCA_022451445.1 Planctomycetota bacterium | reverse complement strand
GGGGTGATCATGACATTGCTTGGTGGCGTGGTGATCATCGGCGGCATCAGAAGTATTGCCCGGGTCGCTGAGAAGATCGTTCCGCTGATGTGCGGGATCTATGTCGTCGCCTGCCTCGTGATTCTCGCCATGAACATCCCGGCAATTCCCGGAGCGATTATTCTGATTTTCGAGAGCGCTTTTACCACGGATGCGACCTATGGCGGCTTTCTGGGGGTGTTGGTGATCGGGCTGAAGCGCGCGGTATTTTCCAATGAGGCCGGTATCGGCTCGGCGGCCATCGCCCACTCGGCGGCCAAGGTAAAGCACCCGGTAGAGGAGGGGGTTGTCGCCCTGCTCGAGCCGTTCATAGATACCGTCGTCGTCTGCACCATGACGGCCCTGGTTATCATTATCACCGGCGCATACAACGATCCTGCTAACGCGGAGACTGTCGCCAGCAACAATGGCGGCGCGCTGACCTCCGCCGCTTTCGGCAGCCAGCTCGAATGGTTTCCTATGATTCTCGCGGTAGCGGTATTTCTCTTCGCCTTCTCGACCATGATCTCCTGGTCGTATTACGGCGAGCGCTGCTGGGTCTGGATGTTCGGTGACGGTTCTTCAATGGTTTACCGTATCATTTTCCTGGTCTTTACCTTCCTGGGCTCGGTGATCACGGCTACCAATATTCTCGACTTCAGCGATCTGATGATTCTCGGTATGGCTTTTCCCAATATCCTCGGAGTGCTTCTTCTCAGCGGTAAGGTGGGCCGCGATCTCGATGAATATACCGGTATGTTGAAGCGCGGCGAGCTCGAGCCGGGATATTCCACCGGCGGGGAAGAAGATGCCGCTGGAGAAGAGACCGGAAAGGCCGAAGCCGGCGGTTCGGAGGATGAAGCTCCGGAGGCCTGATTGCATCGTCCGGCGGCATCCCCTAAAATTCAGCCAGCCGTTGCAGGACGGACAGTGAATTTTGAAACAGTGGACCCAGCGATATGCCTAAGATCACCTTTACCCGGGAAAAAAAGACCGTCGAATGCGAAGAGGGCGAGAAGCTGCGCAATGTCGCCATCGCCAACGAGATCCAGCTCTACCCGGGCATGAAACGCTATTTTAACTGCCACGGCTTCGGCCAATGCGGCGAGTGCCGGGTGCACGTCACCAAGGGCATGGAGAACCTCGCCCCCAAGACGCTGCTTGAGCGTATTCGTATCGCCGTGAGCTGGTTCAAGATAGGCAACGAGGACAAGGTCCGGCTGTCGTGCCAGTCGAAGGTGATGGGAGACTGCGATATCGAGACCCAGCCGGAATTCAACTGGTTTGGTGAGCGGTAGCCGGGTCCCTTGAGTTCCGCATACCACGAGCTCCTCAAGGGGATCGAGACGCGCCTCAAGGCGGGCATCCCCGTGCGCGATGCCGTGGAGGGGCTGGGCAGAGACGGCAAGGGGCGGCTGGCAGCGCTCGCGGATGCCCTCGGCTCGGAGCTCGCGGTCGGCGCCACCCTTGCCGAGGCGTTCGCCAGCCTGGAAGCCCCGGTTCCGGCCGGCCATGTGGCGCTCATCGATGCCGGGGAGAGCTCCGGGCGCCTCAGTGAGACGCTCGCCGAGATCATCGAGGAGGAGACAGTCCTCCACGATGCGCGCCGGCGCCTGATGATGAGGCTCGCCTATCCCCTGGTCATCTGCTGTCTCGCCTCCCTGCTGCCCTTTCTCTATCTTGTCTTCCAGCGGCGAACGGGCGAATACCTCCTGATCCAGGCATGTGTTTTCGGGCCGCTGGCGGCTCTTATCCTTGCCTGGCGTTATCGAGAAAAAGTTTTTCCGGGAGGATCGAGCCTCCGGTCCCTGCTCGAGGGGATCCTTCTCAGGCTGCCCTTTGTGGGAAGGCTGGTTCGGGAATACGCTCTCGCCGGCTCCCTGCAGCTCCTCGGCAGGCTCCTGCAGGCGGGGCTCGGTTTTTCCGATGGACTTCCGCTGGTGAGCGAGGCCGCGCGCCTGGAAGGGCTCTCGCGGCAGCTTACCGCGATGGCCACTCGCATCAGCGGCGGCGCCAGCGCTTCGGAGGGGCTCGAGTGCCTGGAGCGGATCCCCTCGGAGCTGCGCTCACGGCTCGCCTCGGGAGATGTCTCCGGAACGCTTGACCGGGCCCTGATCGAGTCAGGAAATGAGCTGCGGGAATCGGCTCTCGCCCGCCTGGAAAAGGTCGTCAAGATCCTGCCGTTTCTCGTCTACCTGCTCGCCGCGGGGCTCGTGTTGTGGCAGGCGCTGAAAGTTTTTACGATTCATCTCCCGGACGGGTTCTGATGCGCGCCCCGCAAAAGAAACACCTGCGGTTCTTTGCTCTTGCCGGGGCTGCTGTGCTGGCGCTTTTCTGCATCGGAAGCTGCCGGGAGATACCGCCTGAGATACCCGGAGACTACAGGCCCCTTGAGCGCCGAGGCTGGCCGGCACCGACGGTATACGATGCCGACCCCCTGCATCCGGCCAATCGCTGGTACCAGCGCTCCTTCGCCGGCCGCGATCCGCTCGGCAGGATCCTCGATGCGCCGGGGGGTGAGCCGCTCTCCAGCCTGGAAAATCCGGGCCGCCTCGACCTGGCCGAGATCAGGGCGCTCCTGGTCGCGATCAAGGCTGAACCTCCCGTGTCGGAGGCGGGGCGCCTTCGTTGCTACAGGGATCTTCTCTCCCAGGCCGACCATTGGGCAGCCCGCGACTCTTCGCTCGCCGAGCTGCACAGGAAGGACGCTGCGGCTCTCGCTCCGCCGAAGTAGAGTCCCTGGCACGACCCCCGGTTTTCAGATCTCGATCCGGACCAGCTCCTCCTGGTGCTCGGGGCCGGTCACCTCGGCGCCCTGCCCGGTATGGTAGACGTCGACCTCGCTGCGGATGCCGAAGCGTCCCGGGAGGTAGATGCCCGGCTCAACAGTGAAGAGGGTTCCGGGAACCAGCCGCCGGGTGTCGTGGGTCTCGAGGTCATCGAGGTTCGCGCCATTGCCGTGGATGAACTCGTGGAGATTGTGCCCCGTGCGGTGGATGAAGTACTCGCCGTAGCCGGCGTCCGTGCTCACGCCGCGCGTAACGCGGTCGAGGTCACAGCCGCGGAGTACTACACCACTGGAAAAAGCCTCGTGC
>JAKUSY010000488.1 GCA_022451445.1 Planctomycetota bacterium | reverse complement strand
CAATGTTATCGACGCGATCTCGCGGGGTACGGTCACCGGCGTCAAGCTCGCTATCAATGTCGGCGCCATGCTCATCGTATTCATCGCGCTTATCGCCGTGCTCAACGGGCTTCTCGGCTGGCTGGGCGGCTATTTCAATTATGGCGAGTTGAGCCTCGAAGAGATCTTCGGCTATTTATTCTGGCCCTTCGCCTGGCTCATGGGTGTGGATACGGTGGATTGCGGCAAGGTCGGGCAGCTCCTTGGAATCAAGATGGTCGCCAACGAGGCGGTCGCCTATATCAAGATGCAGGACCTGGTGCTCAGCGAACGTTCCAGGGTGATCGCCACCTACGCGCTCTGCGGTTTCGCCAATTTCGCCAGTATCGGAATCCAGATTGGTGGAATAGGTCCCCTGGCTCCCAAGCGCCAGGGAGATCTCGCCCGGCTGGGATTCAAGGCGATGCTTGGCGGCACGCTTGCCGCCTTCATGACGGCTTGTATTGCGGGAATCCTGATCTGAGTCCCGTTCCTCAGTCCGAATACTTGGAGATCTCACGCCGGATCTCACGGTCGCTGTCGCGCTTTCGCTTCGCGGCCCGCTTGTCGTGGGAGTGCTTTCCCTTGCAGATCCCGAGCATCACCTTGGCTATGCCCCGCTTATTGAAGTAGACCTTCAGGGGTATGAGGGTCTGGCCTCTGATCGACACCGCCTTGTAGAGCTTGCGGATCTCTCTCTTGTGCAGCAGGAGCTTTCTGCGCCGAGCGGCCTCGTGGCCGAACATTCGAGCGTTCTTGTACTCGGAGATATGGAGGCCCTGGATGAAGGCCTCACCGTTTTCGATGCGGGCGTAGCTCTCGGCGAAGCTGAGGTTGCCCTCACGAAGCGACTTCACCTCGGAGCCGATGAGGACGATGCCCGCCTCGATCCTGTCGAGCACGTGGTAGTCGTGGTAGGCGCGGCGATTTTTGAATTCTTTCGGGGTTGCCATGGGAGGGTAGTGTCTTTGCGCGGTAGTGGTCCATCAAGGGGGGATCTTCAAGAACTCTTCAGCGCCTGGGCTTGTAGCGTCCGGCAGCCTCGTCCCAGGCCTCGGCCACCTCTCTGTCGAGGAGGTGGCTCGGGCGAACGTTCCCGATGGCGCTCAGCATGACCTGTCGCAGTCCAGGGTTGTTTTCCTCCAGCTCGGCCAGCAGCCGGGCGACCTCGACCCTCTTCAGCTTGTCCTGGGAGCCGCAGAGGTTGCAGGGGATGATCGGGTAGTTCCGGGCCTCCGAGTGGGCCGTGATATCCGTCTCGGCGCATTCGATGAGGGGCCGGATGACCTCGAAACGCCCATCGACGGTCCTGTAGCGTGCCGGCATGGCCTGCAGGCGGCCGGCGTAGAACAGGTTGAGCAGCAGGGTCTCGAGGGCATCGTCTCGATGATGGCCGAGGGCGAGCTTATTGCAGCTGAGGCGTTCAGCTGCGGTGTAGAGGATTCCGCGGCGCAGCCGCGAGCAGGGGCCGCAATAGGTGGAGCTGTCTTTCTCCGTAAGCTCGAGCACGGCGGAATAGGTGTCCTCGGCGATCACCTCCCAGGGAACGCCGAATTCCTCGAGCCAGGCGCTCAGGGCGCCTCCGTCGTAGCCGGGTTGCCCCTGGTCGAGGTGGACTGCGATCAGCTCGTATTCAACCGGCGACTTGCGCCTGGCCTCGTGCAGGAGGTCGAGCAGGGTGTAGCTGTCCTTGCCGCCGGAGACGGCGACGAGAATCCTGTCCCTCTCTTCGACCAGCTGGTGAGAGCCGATGGTCTTCAGCATGGTCTTCGACAGCCTTGCCCGAATTTTGCGGGGCGATTCGTCTTTGCCGGGAAGGATCTTTCCGCCGGGGTCTTCCTGGCCGTCCAGCACGGGCAGCTCCATCATCGGTTCCTTCGCGGGGTCTCTCCGGGCGCTCATGGTTTTCTCCCGGCCGCGGAGGGAAAGAGCTCGGCGAGCTTCATCTCGAAGAGCAGGGGGGCGTAGCGGGCGTACATTCCATCGGCCTTTTTTACGCCCCTGCGGCGGTAGTTTCCGCTGACCGAGTCGGGATCGTTGATGATCCAGAGACGCCCGGCTTCCTCATCCAGGGCGAGGCCCTCGGGTGATACCCAGTAGATGCGGCCGCCGCAGGGGTCGCGAAGGTCGAGGTCAACCCAGCGAACCACGCGGGCTTTATCGAGATCGATCAGCAGCACGCGCTCCTGGTCGCGGGCCAGGGCGACGAGCCAGGATCTGTTCTCCCGGCGCAGGAACTGGATGTCGTTGATGTTGAGGAGAGATCTCTTCTTGTCCGGGCGGCGGGTGACCCCGTCGAACGAGATTCCCAGGTCCCTGGCGGTGACGACGTCTTTTCCGGCGAGGCCCGTCAGCGTGATCTCCAGGATGCGCGGCAGGTCGTCACCGGCCCGCTCGTAGGCCAGGTAGGCCTTGCCGGGTTTTTCCGCCAGGGCGATTCCTTCCAGCCGGAAATTCTTATTTCCATCCCAGGGCTCGAGACCATCTGGAAAACGGATCTCGGTGAGGCTCTCAAGCCTCACGATGGTTTCTCCCCGGGATTTTTCCAGCCGCAAAACGCTGATCCAGGGGACCTTGTCCTCGGTGATGCCGTAGAGCCTGTCCCGGGCGGAGGGATCGGCGGCCAGGCCTTCGAAATCGGAATTCGGTATGGAGCGATAGGTGTCGAGGTGCCGGCTCTCGCCGGGTTTTTTTTCATCGGGGATGATCTTCATTGGCGGGCGCAGGAGGCGTCCGGTCCCGGGGTCGATGAGGAAGAGGTGGCCGGGATACTGGCTGCGCTGGTCGCCGGCCGACAGGAGCGCCGAGTCTCTCCACAAGAGGGAGGATGTCTGCAGTCCACGCCTGAAAGAATCCGGCCCCACGGCTTTTCCCGAGGGGTCGAGGACCCACTTGCCCCGCAGCTCCACCCGGGCGGTGTCGGCCCGGAGCGGCTGGAGGGCGCCGCCGGCGACCGCGGCGATGAAGAGTATTGTCAGGACAGGTATTTTCATACCGGGCAGCTCCGCCGGGGGTGAAGAGTTTGCGATGCGGGCACAATTGTCGTTGAACATCTGGCCGAGGGCAAGGCATCATGCCCGGTCGAGTCGAATCCGTGAATAAAGG
>JAKUSY010000487.1 GCA_022451445.1 Planctomycetota bacterium | reverse complement strand
CTCTCGACGAGTCCGAGGAGCCGGAGGCTTCTGCCGTCATCGAGCTCGACGGTCCGCACATCCAGGACCTCCCGCACCCTGTGATACTCCTCGCGCCGACGGCTGTCCCCCTTTCGAACGATGGAGCCGTACCCCTCGGCCGCAGCTCCCGCGGCCCCCCCGGCTGGCTTTGCAGCCGAACCCCCGGAGGACGCGCGCTCACGGATCCCCTCGAGCTCTTCCTCGCCGCGAAAGAACTCCAGCTGCTGGCCAAAACCCGCCTTCCGGCGGATTGTTCCCAGGAAGTCCGGGTTGATCTCGTAGCCGGTACAGGATCTGCCCAGCTCGCGGGCCGCGCTCATCGTGGTCCCGCTGCCGAGAAAGGGATCGAGGACCGTCTCCCCGGCAAAGGTGAACATGCGGATCAGCCTGCGCGGGAGCTCCAGGGGAAAGACGGCGATATGATCCTCCTGCCTGGCGCCCGGAAAGGTCCAGTGCCCGTAGAAATACTCGTTCCACTCCTCCGTGCTGAGACGGGAGAGGTCCTTCTGCCCGGGGTCGGGACGCGGCGCCTTTCCCAGCTTCCTGAACAGCAGGATATGCTCGTAATCGAGCTTCACGATGCCATTGCGCGGGTGGGGAAAGGAGCCCATGATGACGCCGCCGCCGGAGGTATTGCAGGTCGTGACCTTCTGCCAGATGATCGAGCCCATGAAGTCGAGGCCGAGGTCCACGCAGCCGCGGATGATGTCGGCGTGGATGGCCGCGATCCTGTACCTGCCATAGGTCCTGGCTCGAAGAAACTGGTCGCCGATGTTCACCGCCAGCCTGCAGCCCGGATGGAGCACCCGCTCACATTCTCCCCAGACCCTGTCAAGCTCAGCGATGTATTCATCGTACTCCTGGTGAAAACCGATCTGGTCCTCCGCCTCGTAATCCTTCAGCTGCCAATAGGGAGGAGAGGTGGCCACCAGGTGTACGGAGCTGTCCTCCACCGAGGTCATCGACCGCGAGTCACCCAGCACCACCTGGTAGTGAAGCTCTCCGGGCTCCGGGATTTTCCGGCCGACCATGTTCTTAATCCTCCCTTGCCGCCTGGCCCTCGAGCCAGAGCCCGAGGATCTCTTCGAGCTCCTCGGCGCTATTGACCGTGTTGAAGCGGCGGCGGAATTCCGCGGCCCCGTAGAAACCGGTAGCGTACCATGATCCGAACTTCCGCATCCTGAGAATCGCTGCGCGCTCAGACTCTCCGAAATGTTCCAGCAGAAGCTGGAAATGCCGGCGGACCATCCCGACAACATCCTCAACCGCGGGTCTCGGGGGAACAGGCTCTCCATCAAAGAGAGCCCTCAGTTCCCGGAAGAGCCACGGGTTTCCCAGGCAGCCCCGGCCGATCACGATCCCCGGAACACCGGCCCTGCGCATACGCTCCAGCCCATCTTCAGCCTCGAAGATATCGCCATTGCCAAGCACCGGGAGCTCGAGCTGGTCGTTGAGTTCCGCGATCATCTCCCAATTGGCCTTGCCGGAATACATCTGCTTGACCGTCCGCCCGTGCACCGTGATCCAGGAGCAGCCCTCCTCCTGGGCGATCCTGCCCGCGTCCAGAAAGGTCAGGTTCTCATCATCGATACCCAGGCGAACCTTGATCGTGACCGGCAACGAGCCGGCGGCCTCGACAACGGCCCGGACGACCGCCCGGCAGTTTTTCGGATCCGCGGGCACGGCCGCCCCCATCCCCTTATTGACGAGCTTCTTGACCGGGCAGCCGAAGTTGATGTCGATATGATCCACCTGCAGCTCGTCCTTGAGCCGCCGGGCTGACTCCCCCATGGCGACAGGATCCCCGCCAAAAATCTGTATGGAGCGGGGATGCTCCGAGTCCGCGAAGTGAACCAGCTTCCAGGTGCCTCGATGCCCTTCGAGAATCCCGCGCGAGCTCACCATCTCGCTGACACAGAGTCCGGCACCGAGCTCGGAACAGATCTTGCGGTAAGGATAATTCGTGACTCCCGCCATGGGAGCGAGAACCACCGGAGGCCAGATTGTCAGCTTCGATCCCAGCTGAAGTGGCTCATGGCTTTTGGCTGTCTGCATCATCGCTTCACCAGGTCGGCGGGTGCGGGTGTAAGGCTGCAGTTTGATGCCGCGGACGGAGACTTTCAAGTGTAGAGTCCACCCGCTGGGGCTATCATACTGCCATGCTGCATGAACGTGCGCGACAACTCGCCGGGGAATCGGCATTCGATGTCCTGCGGCGGGCGCAGGAGCTCGAGGCCGCCGGCCGGGAGGTCGTCCACCTGGAGATCGGCCAGCCGGATTTTCCGACCCCGGCTCACATCAGGGCCGCCGCCGCCAGGGCCCTGGATGAAGGACATACGGGCTACGGTCCATCCCAGGGCCTCCCGGAGCTCCGAGACGCGATCGCCGAAAAAGCCGGGGAGCTGAGAGGGCTCTCCTTCAGCCCCGAGGAGATCGTTGTCGCTCCGGGAGCCAAGGCCCTCCTCTTCTACGCCATCAACGCCCTTGCCGGACCCGGCGACGAGGTCATCTACCCCGACCCGGGCTTTCCCGCCTACCAATCGGTGATCGCCCACTCAGGAGCCACGCCGGTACCGCTGCCGCTTCGCGAGGAGACCGGCTTCCGCTTCGATGCCGACGAGTTTCGCGGGCTCGTATCCGACCGCACCAGGCTGGTCATCCTGAACTCGCCGCAGAATCCGACCGGCGGGGTCCTGGAACGTGAAGACCTCCGGGCGGTGGCCGCCGCGGCGGTGGAAAACGACTTCAGGATCCTCAGCGACGAGATCTACCTGCACTTCTGCTACGATTCGCCATTCGAGACCATCGCCTCCGTCGAAGAAGCCGGCGAGAGAGTCATCATCATCGATGGCTTCTCAAAGACCTACTCGATGACGGGCTGGCGGCTGGGCTACGCGCTCCTGCCCCCCTCCCTGGTCAAAACCTTTGACCTCTACAACGTCAACATCGCCTCCTGCGCCTGCACCTTCAGCCAGCACGCCGCGGTAGAGGCCCTGCGCGGCCCCCAGGACTCGGTCACCTCCATGGTCGCCGAATTCCGTGAACGCCGGGACTACCTCGTGGAGGGCCTCAACAGCATCCGGGGAATCAGCTGCGACACCCCGGGCGGAGCCTTCTACG
>JAKUSY010000486.1 GCA_022451445.1 Planctomycetota bacterium | reverse complement strand
ATAATTCTCGCTTTCAGCGCCGCGATCGGCGATCTGAGCGAATCCCTCATCAAACGACTTTACGGCGTCAAGGATTCCGGGTCTCTCTTGCCGGAGTTCGGGGGGGTTCTGGACATGATCGACAGCTTTATCTTCAGTGGATTCGTGTTCTGGTGCCTCCTTCACTACTGGTCTTGAACAGCATTACATGGAATTAGCTATCGAGGTGGCCTCCCAGGAAGAGGCCATGTTTTTATTCGGGGCGGGGGATGCCCACCTGCGCCAGATTCGAGACGGTCTTGATGATCAGATCGTCGCGAGAAACGGGGTTGTTCGTCTCGAGGGAGATGAAGGGCCGGTTCATCACGCAGAGCGGTTGCTCCTGGACATGATCAAGCTCTACAGGGCCGGAGATGCACTGCCCGAGCTCTACGTGGAGTCCCGCATCGCGAGGCTCAAGGTCCACGATGAGGGTGAGGGCGCGGAGGCCGGAGCTTCCGCCGGCAGGAGCAAGGAGAGGAAGCTGACCTCCCCGGAGCGCGCGGCGATCAGGAATCTCGCCCGCTCCGGGGGCCAGGAGAAATACATAGAATCGATCCTTCGCAATGAGATGGTCTTCTGCATCGGGCCGGCTGGTACCGGCAAGACCTACCTTGCGGTACGGCTGGCGGTCGATGGCCTTCGCACCGGCCAATACCAGAAGCTGATCCTGTGCAGGCCCGCGGTGGAGGCGGGCGAAAAGCTCGGCTTCCTGCCCGGGGATTTCCAGGCCAAGATCAATCCCTACCTGCGGCCGCTCTACGATGCGCTCAACGACGTGCTGGGGATGGAGCAGGTGAAGCGGTATATCGAGCGGGAGATCATCGAGATCATCCCGCTGGCCTATATGCGCGGGCGAACCCTCGACAACGCCTTTATCATTCTCGACGAGGGGCAGAATACGACGGTCTCCCAGATGAAGATGTTTCTGACCCGCCTGGGCATGGGCTCGAAGGTGATCGCCAACGGTGATGTGACACAATTCGATCTGCCCGAAGATCAACTCTCCGGCCTGGTGCATGCCGGCTCGATCGTCAGGGATATTCCCGGGATCGGCTGGGTCGAGCTCGAGAAGATGGATATCGTCAGGCATCCGCTCGTCAAGAAGATCGTCGAGGCCTATGAGATCGCCACTGAGGATTCCAGGCAGCAGGATAAATGAGAGAGCTCCGCCGGTAGAGGTTGAATTCCCCCTGCCGGCAGACTGAAAAGAGCATGGCAAGGAAACGAAAGAACAGGAGAATCGACGAGTTCCTCAGGTCCCGTCAGCAGGGACAGGAGGTCGTCCTGAAAGAGAGCGCCCGCCGGGCGAACCTGATCTTCAGGATCGTCGTGACCGTGCTGCTGGTACTCCTTCTCCTTTTACTGCTCAACATCGGCAAGAAGGAGTTGCTTGAGCAGGTCGGGCTCGCCGGGATCCTGACGATGGTCACGGTGCTCGGTGTGCTGGTCATCAACCACATCGAGCCGGCTCTTTTTCAGTCCACCGCGAAATTCAATCAATTCGTCCTGCTCATCGCGCTGACCGTGAGTCTCTCCTGGGGCATGTTCGTGATTGACTGGCCGCCTTTCATTCTGCCTCTGCCCGCGCTTGCCATGATCGCCGGGCTTGCCTACAGGCCCATGGTGGCGATGCTCTTGTGCGGCGGCGTTGCTTCGTATCTCGCCCTGCTGCAAAACAACACGCTGGCTCACCCGGTTGATACATTTTGCCTTGCGGTCAGCCTCAGCCTGGGCGCGGTGGTCTCCGTCCTCGGTGTCAGGCAGGTGCGCAAGCAGTCTCAGCCCGTTCTCGTCGGTTTGAAGGTGGGCCTTGTCCAGGCTCTCGCCGTTCTCTGTTTCAAGGCGATAAGTCCTCCCGTCGTCCTTCCCGACCCGGACCTGGCCTCGAAGGCCATCTCCTCGATCTGGAGCGGTTGGCTGCTCGATCCGGGACTTGCCCTGGTAGGTGGCCTGGTATCCGGCGGGATTGTGACCAGCCTGCTTCCCCAGATCGAGATGCTCTTCGGGGTGCTGACCGAGCGCCGACTCCTCGATCTGGTCGATCCCAGCAACACGCTTCTGCGGCTTCTCCGTGAGCGGGCGCCCGGGACTTTCCAGCATACTCTCGGTGTGCAACAGCTGGCACGAGATGCCACCGAAGCCATCGGTGGGAACGTGCTCCTGGCTGATGTCGGGGCTTACTATCACGATGTAGGCAAGATCTACAAGCCCGAGTATTTCGCCGAGAACATGGGCAAGGACAAATCGATCCACGATCAGCTGCGTCCATCGATGTCGAAGCTCATCATCATGTCGCACGTCAAGGAGGGGATGATCCTCGCGCGGGAGGAGAAGCTCCCGCAGCCGATCATCGACATGATACCCATGCACCACGGCACCACGGTCGTGGAGTTTTTCTATCACAAGGCGCGCCAGGAGGATGGTGAGGAGGAGGAGAACTCCACCGAGGACACCGAGTATCGCTATCCGGGCCCCAAGCCGACCTTCCCCGAGGCTGGAATCCTGATGCTTGCCGACGCGGTGGAGGCGATCGCCAAGAGCATCGAGCGCATCGAGCCGACGCCGACGAAGTTCAGGGAGATAGCGAGGGACGTGATCCGCAAGCGCATCTTCGATGGGCAGCTCGATGATTGCCGGCTTACCATGGCGGACCTTTACAAGATCGAGCAGAGCTTCGAGACCACCCTCACGAATATGTATCACGGCAGGGTCGAGTATCCCGACACCGAGGTGATGGAGAAAGAGGAAGAAGGGAAGCCGCCGCCAGCGTCCTCCGGGTCCGATGCGGAAGCGAAGCTGGGGGCCTCGTGAGCGTCGGTGAGGTGAATCTCCTGGGCAAGCGCCCGCTGGGAGCCGGGGGGAAGCTCGCCTTGCGCGAGGTTCTGGAGCGTCTGCTGGCCGAGCACGGCTCCACCTCCGGGGTAAATGTCTGCTTTGTCGATGACTCGGAGATCCGGAAGCTGAACAGGGATTATCTCGGGCATGACTACGCCACCGATGTGGTGACCTTTCCGATGCGCAGAGCCGGCGAATCAGCTGAGGGAGATCCCCTCGTGGATGACCTCCTTGGCGAGGTGGTGGTGTCGGTCGATACGGCCCGCCGGTACGCTGCGCGCAGGGG
>JAKUSY010000485.1 GCA_022451445.1 Planctomycetota bacterium | reverse complement strand
CAGAAGCTTGCGCCCATCTTCAACATAGACCGCGCCCTCTGGTTCCTCGCGCTTGAAAACATCTTCATGGACAACGACAGCTACGTCGCCAAGGCCTCCGACTACGCTCTCTACCAGGACGGTCTTCAGGGACGAATCCATCTCCTCCAGCAGGACGGCAGCGAGCCCTTCGGCGTCAGCAGTCCGGAGTGGAACGGGTATGGAACCGTCAGCCCGGTCCTTCACGAGGACAATCCGGCGCGGCCCCTTATCCACAAGCTGCTGGCCGTCCCCCACCTGCGGGCCCGCTACCTGGCTCACTACCGGACCATCATCGGGGACTGGCTCTCCCGCGAAAGCATCCTGCCCGTCATCGACCGTTACCTGCGGTTGATCTCGAAAGAGATCTCCGGGGATCAGAAGAAGATATTCTCCCAGGAGTTCTTCGAGAGAAACCTCGAGGAAGATGTCGAGGTCGGCCGCCTGCGGATCTCGGGCCTGCTGAACTTCATCGACAAACGACGGAATTTTCTCCGCGCGCATCCGGAGATCGACAAGCCCGCCCCCACCCTGGCTCTTCTGCCTCCCTCCAGCGGCCCGGGTGAGAAAGTCCTCTTCAGCGTTCGCGTCTCCCCGTCACCGAAGGTCGAGCGAGTGCTCCTGCACCACTCTGCGAGCCGCGAAGGTATCTTCACGCGCCTGGAGATGAGGAATGATGGCCGGGACGGAGACAGCGAGGCTGGCGACTCGGTGTACTCCGCGCTGCTGCCCGCCTCGGGCCCGGGAACGACGCTTCGCTACTACGTGGAGGCCAGGGCGCTCGACTCGGCCGGCACAAGCAGCTTCGAGCCCTCCCGCGCGGAGGCCCGGCCCCATCACTACACCGCCGCCGTCCAGCGGTAAACGGCCGTGAAAAACAAAAAGGGCGACCAGGCCGGATAAGCCTCGTCGCCCTTGATTCTGCGGTTGAACGCCGCTGCCCGGCTCTCAGAGAGTCCAGGGCTTGCGGTAGTCGACCTTCTTGAGAAGCTTATCAGCGGCGGCATCGCCGACGATATTCTCGTTCTCGGGATCCCATTTGAGCTTCTTGCCGCCAAGCGCCTGGCTCAGAAGACCGAGGTGACCCGGGGTGATCGAACGATGTCCCGTCTCCGCCGGGCAGATACAGGGCTTGCTGTTCTTGCAGCCATCGAGGAAGTTCCGATGGTGCTCACGTGAGTTGTAGACCTTCTTGGGACCGGCATCAAAGCCGCCCTTGATCCACTCCTTGTTCGAAGCGTCCAGACGGCCGCGCCTGACGTAGATCCAGCTGCCGTCTTCGCCGTACCACTTGGCACCCTGGGCGTTCTGCTCGTTCGAGGTAATGGTCGTGGTGACGCCATTGGCGTACTTGCAGCTGATCTTGTAGTGATAGGCCGCGTTGAAGACATCCAGTTTCCCGGGATACTTGAATCCGGAAGCCTGGACCTCCACGGGACCACTCTTGTCCATTCCCATGCCCCAATGGGCGATGTCGTTGTGGTGACCGATCCAGTCCATCAGCTGGCCGCCGCCGAAGTTGAGATGCCAGCGCCAGTGAAAATGAAAGCGCGCCGGGATAAATGGGACCATCTGCGAGGGGCCAACCCAGAAGTTATAATCAACGTGGGGTGGAGGTTCTACCGGATTCTTCGGAGCTGCCGGGGGGTTCCTGTTTCCCTGGGGAAGTCCGACCTCAACGTGCTTGAGCTTGCCGAGCACTCCATTCTGCACGAGCTCGGCCGCGCGACGGAAATTACCCGAGGAGCGCTGCTGGCTGCCGACCTGGAAGATCACATCGTTCTTCTTGACCGCCGCCACGACCGCCTGTCCCTCCGCGAAGGTATGGGTCATGGGCTTCTGGCAGTAGATGTGCTTCTTGTTGTTGGCCGCCTCGACGCAGCACTTGGCATGCCAGTGATCCGGGGTGGCGATACAGACTGCATCGATCTTCTCCTCAGCGAGAAGCCCTCTGAAGTCGTCGTAGGCCTTGCAGTCCTTGCTCTTGTAGCGCTTGTCGACCTGGTTCTTGGCGTTGTTCATGTTGTTCTTGTCGACATCGCAAACGGCTGTGACCTGAACATCCTTGTTACGCATGAAGGCGCCCATGTTCCCGCGGCCCATGCCGCCAACTCCTATGACCCCCATGACGATCCGTTCACTGGGAGCAACTGTGCCACCCAGTCCGAGGGCGCTGCCGGGTACAAAGTAGGGAGCGGCAATCGCTGAAGCCGAAGCCCCAAGAAAACCGCGGCGAGAGACTCTATTACTCTTGCTCATTGCTGTACATCTCTTTTTCCTTAATCAAGCGCCAGCCCGGAACATCCGGGCATCGGCCCAACCGTTATTTCCCGAACTATCAGACGTTTCAGAACCCACAATCTATCAATTCATTCTGCCAAGGTCCAGCGGGACAAGTCAGGAACTTTCATTCTATCCGCAGAAGAAAGCCCCATGGAGCTTGATGCGCGACCTCTCTCTCTTCAAAATCGACTCTCACAACCATCAGAATCGAGTTCAACCATGAGGCCGAACGACATGCGCGGGTTTCGAACAATTCGGACGGGCGGATTAGCCGGCTTCATCCTGGCCATCACCATGCTGCTGCGCGCGGGGCTCCTCGAGGCCGAAGAGATCAAGCCCGCCGCCGATGCCCCCAGACCCCTTTCACCACAAGAGAGCCTGGAGAGATTTCAGCTTGCGAAGGGGTTGAAGATCGAGCTGGTCGCCAGTGAGCCGCTCATCGCCGACCCCACGGGCATCGCCTGGGATGAACAAGGCCGCCTGTTCGTCTGCGAGATTCACGGCTACAACCTCGAGGGGCATCTCGACATCATCGAGTTGAACAAGACAGGAAAGCTGGACAAGAAAATCCGACGGATCTACGCGACTCCAGAGACCCTGGCCGAGGCCCGGAAACAGACCTACGGCAGGGTCAAGCTCCTGCACGACACCGATGGCGATGGGCGCATGGACAGGGCCGACACCTGGGCTGACGACCTGCCGGCCTGCTTCGGCATCGTCCCCGCCCGCGGCGGCATCATCGCCATCACCGCCTTCAGGATCATCTACCTGAACGACAGCACTGGAGACGGAAAGGCGGATATCCGCGAGACCCTCTTCGATGGCTTCGAGATGCACATCAT
>JAKUSY010000484.1 GCA_022451445.1 Planctomycetota bacterium | reverse complement strand
ATTTCCGCAAGGTGAAGATCCCGCCCGACAGCCCGCGGGGAGGCCTGCTGACCCAGGGCAGCATCCTGAAAATCACCGCTAATGGAACGGTGACCTCTCCGGTCATGCGCGGCAATTTCGTGCTGACGAACCTGCTGGGAACGCCGCCTGATCCGCCGCCACCAACCGCCGGAACGGTTGAGCCTGACACGCGAGGCAACACGACCATTCGCGAGATCCTCGCCGCCCACCGCGATGAAGAGACCTGCAACAGGTGCCATCGCTAGATAGATCCTCCCGGGTTCGCCCTCGAAAGTTTTGATCCGATCGGGGGATTCCGGACACGCTATCGCTCGACCCCGCCAAACGGAGGGGTGTTTTCGAAGATTTTTTCCGGCAAGGGACCCAGGGTCGATGCCAGCGGGGTGACGGCCGGGGGGAAGGCCTTTTCCGGTATCGCCGAATACAAGGAGCTCCTGCTCGAGCGGGAGGACCAGGTCGCCCGTCACCTTATCTCACGGCTGCTTGTTTACGCCACCGGGGCGGAGATCCAGTTTGCCGACAGGGAGCAGGTGGAGGTCCTGGCGGAGAAGGTCCGCAAGAAGGGGTATCCCCTGCGGACAATCATTCACAAGGTAGTTCAGAGCGAGTTGTTCAGGAATAAGTAGGCGGCAGCTATACTTGGGGGAGTCCCCGTTAGGGAAGAGGACGAAAGCCATGCACCAACCACTCAAGCGACGAACCTTTTTAAAAGCATCCGGGGTCTCGCTGGCTCTGCCTCTCCTGGAGACGATGTCTCCCGCGCTCGGCAGCGCGCCCGTGGTCGCCCCCAAAAAAATGGTCTGCATCTGCACGACCCTGGGACTGCATCCCCCATCGCTCTGGCCGAGGACTCCCGGCGCGGGCTACGAGTCGACCGAGTACCTCGGGCTCCTGAAAGATCACCGGAAGGACTTCACGCTGTTTTCAGGTCTCGAGCATGAGGGACAGACAGGCCGCCAGCCGCACAATTGTGAGCTGACCTGGCTGACCGCCGCGCAGGGCCCCGGGCTTGGCGGGTTCCGCAATTCGATCTCCGTCGATCAGTACGCAGCCGAGAAGCTCGGCTACGTGACCCGATTTCCCTCCGTGGTCATCAGCAGCAACTCGGCGCAGAGCCAGTCCTTCACCAGCAGCGGAGTGATGGTGCCCGCGGAGAGGAGTCCCGCGAAGCTGTTTTCGAAGATGTTCCTGAAGGGAAACGCGCGCGAGGTTGAAAGGCAGAAACGCAGACTGAGCGATGGTCGGAGCATTCTTGACGCGTTGAGAGCCCAGGCGAAGAAGCTTCAGCGCAGCGCGAGCAAGGCAGACAACCAGCAGCTCGATGAATACTACGAGTCGGTTCGCAAGGCGGAGAAGGACCTCGCCGAGGTGCAGGCCTGGATGAAGAAGGCCAAGCCAAAGGTCGCCGCGGCTCCTCCCGACGATATCCGGGACAAGAGAAACCTCGTTGGACGGACCCAGCTGCTGATGAACATGGTTCCCTTGATTCTGCAGACGGATTCATCGAGGGTGGTCACCGTGATGATCCAGGATCATTACAGCGTGCCGCAGGTCGAGGGTGTTTCGTTGGAGCATCACAACCTGTCCCATCACGGCAGGGACAAGGCCAAGATCGAGCAGCTGAAGAAGATCGAGTCCGCCCTGGTGAAATGTTTCAGCAGTCTTCTGACCCAGCTGAAGGCGAAGAAGGAAGGAGCGGATACGCTGCTTGGCAATACCTCGGTTCTCTTCGGCAGCAACCTCGGCAACGCCAACTCCCATGATCCGCGAAACCTGCCGATCTTCCTGGCCGGCGGAGGCTACAAGCATGGCCGCTACGTCGCCCGCAAGAAGGGTGACACCGCCCCCCTGTGCAACCTCTTTGTCACGATGCTCAACAGCATGGGACTGGAGACGGAATCGTTTGCGCAAAGCAATGGCGCCTTGAGCTGGTAGGATTGGGGGGAATCGCCCCATGCGCCGCTCCTGCAGGTCAGAGGTCATCCATGACAGGTCTCGGACGTCAAAACCCGGTTGCGTCAGCAGTTTTTCTTCCGGTGTTCCTCGCCCTGGCAGTTCTAGGCGGCGCCCTTGGCGCCCAGAACCTGCCTGACGATATCGACATCTCGCAATCGCCTGATGGGGTCGTTGCGCTTCCGGCCAGGGTCCATTCCGTCTTCCGGTCGAGCTTTGACCGCTACACGAAGATCGTCGCTCCCAACGGCGGCGCGATTCACTTCCTGCTGCAGACCGAGGTCACCAACGAGATGGGGGTGCGGGCCCGGGAGATCCTGCGCTTCTACATCACCGATGCGCCGGGAACAGAGTTCGGCAGCGACAAGACCGCGGTGGCGAACTCGATGGCGAACCTCGATGCGACGCTGGTCTACTTCAACTCGGAGTCGGCGGCCGAGAGGGCCATCGACGGCCGTCTCGGCAAGGTCGACCTGTTCTTCCAGGATCTCTACGCGAGCGAATCGGTGGTGGAGGGGAGCCGGGCCTACGTAAACAATACGGTTCGCGATGCGACGCTCGAGGAGGTCTTTCACCTCGTGCATGGCGCCGGGATCCAGCCGACGTTGCCGGCCTTTCATTCACGGATCACCGCCGCCACCAACGCGGCCATCGCGGCGGGCATCTACGACCCTCCTCCAACCCGTGAGCTGCCCAGGGCAGACCGCCCCTTCGAGTACATCATCAGCATCATCGATGTCTACTACGGTATGTGGGCCCACGAGCGCGGCGGAGATTCGTTTGGCGGAGAGTATCGCTTCAACACGCGAGCGGCCATCGAGGCGGGGGACCCCGCCGGGGTGGCGGCGATGCTCGCCTTCCTGCCGCCCAATCTCGAGGCGTCCCTGGCCGTCACCGCGTCATGGAACAGCGAGTTCACCCTGGCTCGCAACCCGGCCGTTCCATATACCCACAAGTCGCAGTACCTCAGCAATGTTAGGCTGGGTGGAACCCGTAACGCCAGTCTCACCGGTAATGCTCTCGACAACACTCTCGCCGGTAACTCCGGCGACAACCGTATCGATGGGGGAGGGGGCATGGATTCGGTCCTTTTCAGCGGCCGGTCATCCGAATACGCCGTAACGACCAGGGCCGGCGTTATCGAGGTAAGAGATACGGTCCGGGGCAGGGATGGAACGG
>JAKUSY010000483.1 GCA_022451445.1 Planctomycetota bacterium | reverse complement strand
GTATTACGACAGCAGTATCCTCGACGAGGTGAAAGTAAGATTAATCCGGGGAATGGACCGGGAAGAAGGAGATCCGTTGGACCTGGGCGGAATATGACCACTGGAGCAATATCGCTTTACACCAACCCCCCGGGGTGTTAACCCTCATTCCCATGTGCGCGAAATCTGACGACATTATCGATAAGGGCCGGCGAATCCTCGAGGAGGAGGGCAATGCCATTCTCCGCAAGGCATCCCAGCTTGACGAGACCTTCAGCGAACTGGTCAAAAAGCTGCTCGCCTCCAGCGGCCGCGTCGCCCTGACCGGGGTCGGTAAATCCGGCACGATCGGCGAGAAGATAGCCGCCACCCTGTCCTCGACCGGCACCCCTGCCTTCTACCTGCGAACCGTCGATGCCCTTCACGGCGACCTGGGGATGCTGACATCCTCCGACATATTGCTGGCGGTCTCCAACAGCGGCGAGACCGCCGAGGTGCTCGCCGTCTGCGATGCGGCCCGGCAGCTGGGCGTCGAGATCATCGCCCTCACCGGCAACAGCGAATCTTCCCTGGGCAAGCTCGCGACACTGAGCCTCGATACGGGAGTCGAGAAGGAGGCCTGCCCGCTGGGGCTGGCGCCTACGGCCTCCACCACGGTCACGCTCGCATTGGGAGATGCCCTCGCGATGGCGCTATTGGAGGAGAGGGGCTTCACGGCGGAAAACTACGCCCATTTCCATCCCGGCGGAGCTCTCGGCCAACGTCTGCGCTACCAGGTGAAGGATATACAACGCGGAGGCAAAGACCTGCCGGTCGTAACAGAGGAGAGCAACCTCTCAGAGGCTATCGCCGAGATGACCGACAAGGGAAACCTTGGAGTCACCCTGGTCGTCAGCGACAGCGGAGAGCTCTCGGGGATTCTCTCAGACGGAGATCTCCGCAGGATTCTCGCCCAGCAACACGACAGCTCGCAATCGGTGGACCTCGAAACTCCTGTACGGGAGCTGATGACCCGCAATCCCCTTACGATCGACGCATCAGCTTCAGCGAAAGATGCCCTCCAGATAATGGAAGTACGCGGTATTACTTCACTTGTGGTGGTAAACCCCGCGGGCAGACCGGATGCCCTGATCCACCTTCACGACATCCTCGGCCGCGGTAAGATTGTTCTTTGAATTGTTCCCCCCGGGGGAATATAATCCGCGGCTCCAATTCAAAGTCGTATCAAGAGACTGAGCCGACCGATGAAAGTCAGAATCCGCACCACCTCCAGGAAGCGCCAGCGCAGGGGTTTTCGCTACCGTATGAAAACCAAGGCCGGTCGCAAGATGATCAACCAGAGGCGGAGAATCGGACGGGCCCTCCCGGGCAGTAAGAAGAGCCGCTGAGAGTTCTCTCAGGCTCGTAACACTTTTCCCCTGGGAGCCTCCTGCCCCTCGAAGTAATGATTCCCGGAGCCCCTCCAGGATGTTCCGTCGACCTCCTCGCAGCCTCAGCCCACGAGGTCAGCCTTCTGTGAGGGGTATGTCCGCAAGCGGTAAGCCACCGCTGGCGACATTCGGAGCGCGTCCGCAGACAGGTGATATAATTGCAGCAGGTCGATCCTGCAAATAGCGCGAAGCAATCGACCCACCCCCGCTGAACCGGCTTGCCGGTGTCTGAAATACCTCAACCAAACCTTCCCGGAGCATCGTCCTGCCATGATTTGCTGGTCGACGATTGAGACCGTATGCCCCATGTGCGGCTGCCCGCTATACGTACGGGAAGTCGGCGGTTGCGATATCCTGGGCCAGGACACCGACCTCTTGATCCGCACCAGGGCTCCCCACGTTATCCGGATCGAGGTCCACTCCTGTCCCGACTGCAGGTTCTCCGGCTACAGCAGCGACTTCCTCGAAGGCCGCATCTCGGAGCTGACCATCGAGACCTATTTCAGGGAATATATCGAGAAGCTGGGGGACGATTGCGAGATGGCGGGGCCATCCGCGGATCCGCCCACGCGCCTCCAGTACTTCTGGTCCGGACTGCTCTCCCCACTGCTTGGTCATCCAGCAAGGGAAACCGGCCTGAGAATGCTCCGGGCCTATTGGAGCCTTCGGCTCGACCCCGTCCCCGATCTCGATGACTCGGGGTTGAAGAACCTGGAGCAACGGTATCTTCGCCAGGCGATCGCATACCTGCGAAAATCACTGCGCCAGGAGAAAAACCCCGTCTATCTCTATCTCGTCGGTGAGCTCTGCCGGCGAAAAGGGAACTGGATGCACTCACAGAATTATTTCAACCGGTTCCTCGCGCGCAGCACCCGTCCAAGACACCTGCGCAATGCCGCGTCCAGGCTCATCAAGCGGGCCAGGAGGAGAGACTGCAGACACATGAGCATGGAGCGCCTCCTCTATCCCACCCGGGATCAGTCCAAGACCATCGATGGACGTGAAGAAGAAAAAGGGGCCTGAGCTTATCAGCGCTTCTTCTTGGCAAGCTTCTTGATCGCGTGCCGGACGTCCTGCAGGAAGCTCACGAAGGCCTTGCTGGCGCGGTCACCGCCCGCATCCTTGGATGGATTGCGCGTATTGGACTCAACCCAGATATAGTCCCGGTGGCTCCACTTCGCGGCAATGTCTTCAATTCGTGAAGAGAGTGTCCCGGTGGCATCGAGCCACTGGGCGAGGTTGGGCAAGCTCGATGCTCCACCGAACTCTCCGGTATCCGTCTTGTAATTTTCCCAGGACCCTTCTATGAATTCCAGGGCCTCCTTCTGGACCATCTTCCTGTAGTCGCTCATTCAGTTCCTTCCACTTTTGGACGAAAACTCGATTACCTGCTGAACCGGAGAAGTACTTACTAACACAGACTCGCCATCGAAACCAGATCCCTGCCGAGTGGTACAATGAGCTCAACAAGTTGAAATGTCCCCCCGAGAGGCGTATCGTTTTCTGTTTGCCCTTCAGCAACAGAAGAACTTCTCTCCGGAAGAAACAGGATGCCCTATTCGATGGACAATAAAGTCGCGCTGATCACGGGTGCCGGCTCAGGCATCGGAAGAGCCGTGAGTCTACGCTACTGTGAGGCGGGTGGAAAAGTCGCCTTATTCGGGCGCACCGAAGCCAAGCTCGAAACCCTCGCCACCGAATTGGGCGACGACAAGAGCCTGGTCATCCCGGGTCGGCACGAGGACCCCGACGATG
>JAKUSY010000482.1 GCA_022451445.1 Planctomycetota bacterium | reverse complement strand
CCGACCTACGCCTGGCGCAGGCTTGCCAACCGAATCTGCAATTCCACCAGGGCCGGCAAGACAGGCTCCACCCGGCCGCAGGTCTCGATCGCTCGATGCGCGATGGTGAGGTTGCCGCTGTCGAGCGCGGCTCCCGCCAGCAAATGCAGGCGCAGGATCTCATCCGCGGGCTTCAGACTAAACTCCGAAGCCTCGCTGAGATAGGTGGTGAGGAGCACCGGGGCGAGCACTCCCGGCAACTTGCGAAGATAGAGATTCCCCAGGTGCCCGATCACCTGGTCAAAATAATGCCTTGGAGATTTCGAACGGCAGTCATGATGGTAGAACGTGCGCAATCTCTCGGCGGCAGCTAGAAAATTCTTCTGCTGAAGCTGGTATTCGGCAAGAAGGAAGAGACTGTCAAGGTAGTCCTCCCGGCAAAGGTGTTCGCACAGGAACCCGTTGCCGAATTCCTCCTCCATCTCCAATAACATCTCAGCGCCCTTCTCCTCCTCCTTATTGGTCAGGTAGAAGAGGATCAGCAGCGCTTGCGCTCTGGGCGTATTCCTGGTGAAGTAGAACGGTTCGCTCTCACCGCGAATCTTCGCCGCCGCCTTGCGGTGGATATCAAAGACCCTGCGGTTCTCATCGCTTCCAAGGATCTCGTAGGCTTCGATGAGAAGCCGGATCCGGTGCTCGGCCCACTCGCTCCGCTGGGGATTTTTGTCCGGATGGGCCTCGAGGACCATCCGCCTGTAGGCTCTCCTGATCTCATCCCTGCTGGCGGTCTCGCTGACACCGAGGATGTTGTAGTAGTCGAGCTCCTGCCGGAATTGGGAACGGTTCGTATCGTACATTCAACTGCCCCCGCCGGAGCGAGACAGCTTCTCGCTGTCGAGCAGAATGGTAACCGGCCCATCGTTGTCGAGCCGGATGTTCATATGAGCCCCAAACACCCCCTCGCTGGTGCTGACTCCGCTGGCTCGAAGTTCTTCCGCGAAGGCCTTGTACATCTCTTCCGCACGGGCAGGATCCTCCGCGTCGACGAAGGAAGGCCTGCGCCCCCGGCGGCAATCGGCCTGGAGAGTGAACTGGGAAACCAGCAGGATTTCTCCACCGGTCTCTTTCAGGGAACGATTCATGGAGTGCTTTTCATCCGGAAAAATTCTCAGGTCCACGACCTTGGCGGCCAGCTTCCTTCCAGCTTCATCCGTATCACCTTTTCCGACTCCAAGGAAAACCAGCATTCCGGCATCGATGGAGCTGACAACCCTGCCATCGACCTCAACCGAGGCGTTTCTCACTCTCTGCAGTACAGCCTTCATCTCTAATCCTGCCGTTTCCGGAAACACCGTGGAATCCACGACCTATTTTGGTGGATAACGCGCCCTGGTTCAATTTCCTCATTCGAGTTATCTCTCATCCTGTTGTCCTCCGGAGACGGCGACTCTTCCCTCTGGAAACCCGGGCGGCTGTGCATTATCCACTCAGTCCTCTTCAGGGCCGGAGTCAGGATCCAATTCGGAATCCTCCCAGGAGAGGGACCCGCCATCTTCACCGGGAATGCCCGCCTCCTCACAGAGGACTTCGATTTTCTTCTTGGCCTTCTCGAGAAGGTCCTGGCAATGCCGCCAGGATTTGAAGCCGCTCTCAAACTGGGCAATCGCCTCATCGAGTGTCAGACTCCCATCTTCGAGCTTCGCGACGGCCTCCTCGAGCTTCTCGAGCTCTCTCTCAAAGTCAGGCCCCTTGTCTTTTTTTTTCGCCATCTACAGTCCTCCGTAATTACCCTGCTTCAATTCTCCCGTCCCGTATTCTCAACCCTGACAGCCGCTTCTCCACGCTCCATTCGCAGGCGCAGCAGGTCCCCCTCGCTCAATTTCTCCGGCCCACTTACCGTATTCCCTTCAGCATCCAGCACCACAGAATAGCCTCGCCTGAGCACAGCGTAGGGGCTCATGGTCTCCAGCCGCGCCCCGAGCAGGACCAGGTTATTCTCCACTTGCTCGAGCCGACCCCGCGCGAGCGACTGGAGCTCTGCGAGCCCCCTGTCGAGTTGCTCGAATCTCTCTTCCACCACCAGCTGGGGATTCACCATGTACCGCGAGGACATCCGCTGCGCCAGCTCCGCCTCTCCCCTCTGCGACCAGGACCTCAGGCCGAGAACCAGGCGGCGTCGAAGACTGTCCAGCCGCGGTAGCAGCTCTCCAAAATCAGGCGCCACGAAAGAGGCGGCGGCGGTAGGGGTCGCCGCACGCTGATCGGCCGTAAAATCGGCAATCGTATAGTCGACCTCGTGTCCGACCGCCGAGATGACCGGAATGGCGCTGCCGGCGATGGCCCGAGCCACGACCTCCTCGTTGAAAGCCCAGAGGTCCTCCAGGCTTCCCCCTCCGCGGGTCAGCACGATGACATCCACCCCCGCGGAGCCACCCTGGAGCAGGTCAACCGCCCGAGCCACCTCCTGCGCCGCGCCTTCACCCTGGACCCGAACCGGAACGAGCCGAACATGGGCGCGCGGATTGCGCGAATACAGTATTTCGAGGAAATCGCGCACCGCCGCTCCCGTGCGAGAGGTGACGAGACCGATCTTCGCAGGGAAAAAAGGCAGCTCCTTTTTCTTTTCAGCGTCGAACAGACCCTCAGCCTCCAGCTTGCGCTTCAATTGCTCAAAGGCGAGCTGGAGCTCTCCTACCCCTTCCGGTTCGAGGCGGTCGGCAACCACCTGGTACTCGCCTCTTGGCTCGTAGACCGTCACATTACCGGTCACCACGACCTTCATCCCGGTCTCGGGCTGAAAGCGAAGCCGCGCCGCCTGTCCTTTCCACATGACCACCTTCAGCTGCGAGCTGGAGATACGGGATTTTCCCCCCTCCTCATCATCGACCAGGGTCATGTAGATATGACCTGAT
>JAKUSY010000481.1 GCA_022451445.1 Planctomycetota bacterium | reverse complement strand
CTTCTCGAGGGATACCGGTGAGCTTCTCTGGAGGAGCCCCCTGGACGGCGGACCAGGGGCGGGTGTCGCCGCGGGTGAAGATTGCCTTGTCGTGGAGGATGTTCAGGCGCTGGTCTCCGTCGCTCAGACGGATGGAGGCTGGCTGTCTTCCTTTTTTTCGGCGACGGGGTGGAGGGGCGCTCCCGCCCTGGCGCTCGGGATGGCGGTGGCTGTTGATGGGACCCGTGTTGTCGCCGTGGATCCCGTTCTCGGTGGTGAGCTCTGGAGCCTGGAGCTGAAGGAGCTGGCAAACGAGGAGCGTCTCTCCTCCGTGAGCATCATCGACGGACGGATCTACCTGCGATCAGCCAGTGAACTCTTCTGCGTTGGAGAGGAGGAGCCGAGGTGAGCGAAAGACGGAGCGCTTTTTTCCAGACTGGAGAGAGTGAGCTCGGCCGCGACCGCGCGCAGGCGCTCTCGCAGCGCGATGAATTTGGTGGCAAGGGGGCCGGGCTTCACGCCCTGTGCGCCTCTGGCTACCGGGTTCCACCCGGCTTTACCCTCTCGATCGCTTTCTGCAGGACCTATTTCGATGGGGGGCGGGATGTTCCAGACGGGCTCAGCGAGGCTCTCAGCGCGGGGCTCCAGCGCATCGAGCAGGTCACCGGGCGGCGGCTTGGCGAAGGAGCCGGGGAGCTCAAGCTGGCTGTCCGATCCGGAGCGGCCGTGAGCATGCCCGGAATGATGGACACCGTCCTTGGTGTTTCCGGTCGAGAGGAGCTCGAGTCCGCCGTTCTGCGGGTGTTCGAGTCCTGGTCGAGTGACAGGGCGAAGACCTACCGGGCTGAGCAGGGAATCATCGGGCTCGAGGGTACGGCGGTGACAGTACAGGCCCTCTGTCCGGCCGAGGTCGCGGGGGTCTCCTTTTCGCGAGCTCCAGGCCCTGGCGGGGAGGACAAGGTGTTGATCGAGGCGGTGAGAGGCCTGGGTGAGGCCCTGGTCTCCGGGGAGGTCACGCCTGACAGCTACCTGGTATCGAGGAGCGATTTTGAACTGTCCGGGGAGCGCAGCCTGGCCGGGCGCCTCCTCGAGTTGAAGACCATCAGGGAGCTCGCCTCGCTGACGTTGAGCCTGGAGAATGATTGCGGTTTTTCCGTGGATGTCGAGTGGGCCTGGTCGGCTGGAGAGCTCTGGCTGCTGCAGGTCAGGGAGGCCCGAGCGGCCCCCGGGGACAAGGGGGCCCTGCTCAGGGAGGAGCTCGAGCGGGTTGGCGACCTGCTCGGCGGCGATGGCATCCTGGTACGGCATAATCTCGATGAGACACTCTCTTTCCCGACGCCAATGACCTGGGACATCCAGGCTGAGTTCATGAGCGGCCGCGGAGGATTCGGGACGCTCTATCGAGACCTCGGCTACCATCCATCGAGCCGGGTTGAGACGGCAGGTTTCCTGGAGCTTGTGGGGGGACGGATCTATGCCGATCCGGCTCGTTGCGCGGAGCTGTTTTATTCTGAAGGCATTCTTTCTTACGATCTCGCCGCACTCAGCGAGAGGCCCTCCGCGATCGAGGAGCCCCCGGGCCTGTGGAAGACGCGGGATGCCTCGCCGCCCGCGTTGCTGCGAACGCTTGCGCAGCTGTGGCGCTCCTCGCGGACCGCCAGCCGCGGTCGTGCCGGGGCCCTGGAAGTATTTCTCAGGGACACGCTGCCGGCCTACGAAGCCTGGGTGGAGCAGGCGCGTCTCGCTGAGCTCGGTAAGCTCAGCGAGACGGAGCTCTTCGACAAGCTCGAGGCTCGTATCGACCGGGTGATGGGGGACTTCGCGCCAGCGGTCCTGAAGCTCTCCTTCTATTCAGGTGTGGTGCTCGAGGAGCTGCGCGATCTTCTCGAAAGATGTCTCGGTTTTCAGCGTGGCGCTGTCGCCTCGCGTGAGCTCCTCAGCGCCCTCAGCGGAGATATCGCTATCGAGCAGGCCGCCGGGCTCCTCGACGTGGGAAGGTCGGCTTCCGGGCTGGAGAAGTTCCTGGATCGCTTCGGACATCGTACGGGGGGCGAGATGGAGCTTGAAGAGAAGCGCTGGTGGGAGGAGCCGAAGAGAGTCAGGGCGCTTGCTGAACAGATGGTGAAGGGGGAAGAGGGCTTCCTCTCTCGCCGCGGATCACTTGCCGAGCGCAGAGATTCAGCCGAGGGTGAGGCGCTCGTGTTTCTCGAACGGGAGCATCCGGAGGCGGTCGCCTTCTTCAAGGAATTGCTGAGAGAAGCCCGCGAGCTTCTGCCCTGGCGCGAAAACGGAAAGTTCCACTGGATGGCGGGCTACGACCTCATTCGCCGGGTGCTCATCGAGCTTGACTCCAGGCTGTCGCTCGAGGGCAACATCTTCTACCTCGACCGTAAAGAGCTGGGGGAATGCCTCGCCGCGGAGGCGCCCGGCGTTCCCGGACGGCTGCGGGAGCTGGTCGGCCGGAGGAGAAAGCTCAGGCGCGGGTGGCGCGCCCTCGAGCTTCCGCAGGTTCTCTCGTCCGCTGACCTCATCGCCCGGCCTGGGGCGGGCGAAGGCGATTGCGCTGAGGCGCGGGATGAACCGGCTGCCGGAGGCGCTCTGCGTGGAGAGAGCCTCTCGGCCGGCAGTGGCCGGGGTCGCCTCTGGATCTGTTCGTCCCCGGCTGAGTCGCCTCCGTTCGAGGGCGCCTACCTGCTTGTCGCCGAATCGACCGATCCGGACTGGACGCCCCTGCTTGCCGGGGCCGCGGGGCTCATCGTGGAGCGCGGGGGAAGCCTCTCACATGGGGCGATCGTCTGCAGGGATTTCGGAATTCCCGCGCTGGTGATCGGGGAGGCTGGCCGGAAGCTGGAGACCGGTGTCGAGGCGACCCTCGATGCCGATCGCGGCGAGCTCCGGTTCGGCGGGGGGGACAGCGCTGACTCGCCGCGAGATGATAAGGACGCGACGGCACGGGAGTGGAAGCCGGGCCCGGAACCTTTCTGCTCTCCGTCTCCACCCGGTACCGGCCGCAGGGTCCTGCTCGGGCTTGTCATCGCGGTTGTGGTATCGCTGCTGCTGGTATCTTCTGACGGCCTGGGCTCGATCATGGCGGACCTGGCCGGCTTCGTTATCGATTCGCTGTCGACTAGAGGCGCCACTCGTTTCACGGCCATCTATTCGGCGGCGCTGCTGTCCGGGTGCTGCTC
>JAKUSY010000480.1 GCA_022451445.1 Planctomycetota bacterium | reverse complement strand
AATCTCGAGGCCTTCACAATGCGTATCGCCCTCTTCGGGGCAACCTTCAAAGGGCTCGAAGGGCAGCAGGTCAAGCACCTCGTTTTGTGTCAACGCGTGGTCATAAAGGTGCACGTCATCGAGATCTCCCGTGAACCAGTGGCTCGGATTCGCCCTGAGGATCCCGCCGAGCGTCGTCGTGTTAGTCGCCCTTGCGACTCGTACATAGGAAAAGTCAGTTTCGTCGGCTACACCATCAACATAGAGCGTGACCTGGCCATTGTCGTCGACCCAGGCGATGTGGTGCCAGGTGTCATCGAAGACCATGGTCGTCGAATAGATATGGCGGGCGGGAGAAGGCCGGATGTAAGCATCCAACGCGCCGTTGGCTGCCCCGTTGTGCGTACCCAGGTTGAAGAGCGGGGTGCCGTTCGTCGTCGAAGCCTCCGAGAAGATCCGGAGATCGCGCTGCCCGACCGGACCCCGAACCCACATCGCGATGCTGAAAACGGGCCGAGTGTTCAGAGGCAGACCCGTGGTCTGCGCCAGGCTTACGAACGTTCGGTCCGCCGCGTTGAAGTGAAGCGCGCCGCCCTCTGTCCCGTCGTAACCTTCGACGAAGGTCAGCGCCGCGCCGCCGACAACTGTGCCGTCGTTGCCGCCGTCCCCTGAATCCAGCAGGTCTCCATCGAGCGCAAAATAGGAAACCTCGTCTGCCCTGGCGTTTGCGCCCGCCAATAGGGCAATACAAAGTGCGAAACCGATTCCTCTACCGTACTTTTTCATGACCCTGTCTTCTCTACTCCACCCTCGGTCGATCGGCGACCGGAAAACATCCATCCAGTGAAGGATACACACTAATCCCGCTGGGCAGCAGATGCTGAAAACAACCCCAGGCAAATAACCGCCTCGGCAATCCCGGCAAGCAAACTACATAGCAGGCCTGTGACCCAGCCGAGCATTGTAGCCATTAACAAACCGGCTCAGCAAATAAATTGATCAGAGGGCGCAAGCATTTGGGCAGCCTTCGATGCGCAGGCAATCCGCGCCGGGCGCGGGTGGAGGACCGGCTGCAAACAGAAAGCTCAGCGCGTAGATCGCATCCGAGAGGTCCAGGGAGACATCTCCGTTGAGATCCAGGAGAAGCAAATTGCCGCCGTTGTCGAAGTCGCCGCCCTCGCAAGGCGGCTGCGGAGCTCCGGCGATGAACAGGTAGCGAAGGAGACCGATCGGATCTGAAATATCCATGACGCCATCCTGGTTAAAATCGCCGGCCCGCTGAAGGCCGCCGGCCTCGGGAGTGAAATCATGAACTCCCGGGGAGCCGAAAACCCGGCCTGCCCGCCAGCTGGCAGGCAGGGCCCAGGACTCCCGGGCTGCTCCCGCATCGACGATCTCGAGCGACATACCCTGCCCGTCCGTCAGGGGGTACCAGGAATCGGAGTAAGCGAAGCCGGCGACGATTTCGCCGAAGGCATCTTCCAGCCGGAGCGCTTCGCCGCCATTGTCCAGCTTGCCTTTGTACTCACCGAGAATCCTCATCCCCCTGGTATCGTAGCGAGCTTCGAAAGCCTCGATATTTTCGACAATCAGAACGACCTCCCCGGGAGCCAACCTCGTCATGGGTTGAGCGGAGAAATCGAATCGGATGCCGCCAGTGAATCGCACCCCCTCGAGGGAAATCGTGTCTTCCCCGGCATTGATCAGCTCCAGGTAATCGAAATCCTCCGAAGCGAACTCGCTCTGCCCGGCAGGCGCGGGAGAATGGTACATGATCTCGCTGATGCGAAGCGGCAAGGGGCCGGCAGCGAAAAACGTCGTTTCGACAAGCGCGCTCCAGCTCGCGCCAAGCCTGGCACGCCCGAGGAAACGGGTCGTCTCGGTCAGTTCGACTCCCGATTCGTTGACCGATCCACCACCGATTTCGGGGACGATGAGGAAGTCGCTGCTCGTCACGCTCGCATTGAGGCCGTGGATCGCGAGGACATTCACGCCGGCGACAAGCGCATCGAGATTACTCGAGATGTCGAGAGTCTCGAAGACAACGGCCGCCGTATCCGGGTGCGAGCGACTGGAGCGGGAGTTCCATTGCGGATCAGCCGGGGCATTGCGGCTGGCGACCTCGACACCATTGAGGTAAGCGACGTAGCCATCGTCGTACTTCATGCTGAGGGAGAGAAAGGTGATCTCCCCCGGGTCTTCGACAACGAAGGGAACACGCATGTAGATGGATCCATTTTCACCGTACAGGACTCCTTCGACATCGGTCACGAAGTCATCTTCGTAGCCGCTCTGGCGCTCGTAACCAAGGGCACTCATGCCATCGCTCCAGGCCGCGTCATCAAAACCCGGCGAGGTCCAGTCCAGCCCCGGGGCGGGGCCCGTTGGCACGACATAGGTCGCCGGGCGCGGGGACGCCAGGAGCTCGACACTGGCCGTGCTGCCTGCCAGTAGCGCTGCCGGAGATAAAGCGCCGCCTTCAAGCCTCGGGTCCGTTCCATCGAGTGTGTAGTATACCGATCCGGCGGGAGCGGCGATTCCCAGTCGAAACCCGGGCTCGAATCCGCCGCCGTGGCGACTCAATCTCGGCGACTCTACCTCCGGGTAGAGGTCCGCTGCCCGGAACCGCTCGAGCGCCAGCTCGTTGCAGTCCGGGATGTATTCGACAAGGACAGTGTCTCTTGCCGGAATCCAATGATCTTCCAGCGTGTAAAGTTCGGCGGGACTGTTCGAAGGATCGGGGACGTCATCGCGAAAATCTCCCCAGCGCGCGGACTCTCCGACCATGGCGCGTTCGATCTGGTTGGCTCGATCCATCCAGCGGGCCTGCGCGACCTCGACAGCGAGCGCCCCATCGTGAAAAAGATGTTTCTGCAACCGGTCCCCGAAGCGGACACGGAACTCGGGGTTGGCTCGCATCCGGGAATAGATTCGTGCCGGCGAGTTGTCGTTGGAGACGCTGACCCGGTTGCGGGTGTAGATCGTCCGGTCCATGATGATCTCCTGGTCCCAGACGAAGAATCTCCAACCACCGAGCTCCCCGGTCCGGCTCCTGGCCGCGTAGAAATTGTGATGCGGCCAGTCTTCGGCACAGGCGAAGATATGCAGAATCATGTAGTCGATCAGGTTGGCGACATCGACCAGGCGGGAATAGGCGGCGTTCGGGCTGCCGTCAGGGTTGTTTCCCTG
>JAKUSY010000048.1 GCA_022451445.1 Planctomycetota bacterium | reverse complement strand
TAACGGCGATGGTCAGGTTATGCACCTCCGCATAGACCGACATCTCCTTGACCTGATCGGCAAGATCGATGAAGGCCATATTCTCAACGCGCGAACAGCTTGGACAGGCGATGATATTCAGGCCTTCCCCCCAATGCTCCGGAACCGCGCGTATCCTTCCTGCCCGGATATCCTTGATGATCCTGTGCCCGGCCTCGACCTCTTCAGCCTTGCGATCATTGGGAAGCGTCAGGGAGACCCTGATCGTGTCCCCGATGCCGACGGTGATGAGCTGGTCGAAGGCGATGCGGGTCTTGATGATCCCGTCGGGAGGCAGACCCGCCTCGGTCACCCCCAGGTGCAAGGGAACGTCGGGACGCTCCCCGGCAAAGAGATGGTTGGCCCGTACGACCTTCCCGGGATCGGAATCCTTCAGCGAAACGACATAGCGGGTAAAGCCGAACTCATCGAGGTAGGCGCAATGATCCACCGCGCAGCGAACCATGGCCTCGATCCCGTCCTCGGGGTATTTTTCCGCATAGAGCGGGTCGACCGAGCCGCAATTGACCCCCACCCGCAGCGCGCAATCATTCTCAGCCGCAACAGCCGCGATGAACTCCACCTTCTCTCTCACCGGCTTGTTCTTTTCCACATGGTAGAGATGGCCGGGGTTGTAACGCACCTTCTCGACATTCGGCGCGACCTCGGTAACGAGGCGGTAGTTCTCCTGCAAGTCGACGACCAGGTTGGCATCGGTCCCCTTGCGAATCTCCGCAAGCGCCCGGGCGTCTTTATTGTTGTCACACGCGACTCGTATAATATCCGCGCCCGCGCTCAACATGTCCGCGATCTGGGAAAGGGTCTCATCGATCTCCTGCGTATGAGTCGCGGTCATGGTCTGCACGGGAATATCGTGCTCCTGCCCGATCAGGACCGAGCCGACCCGCACGGAACGAGTTGGATTACGCTGGATATCTTTGGCCATAATGCTTTCCCGTCTTTGCCCTGGACCTCCAGGGCGGGCCTGGAGAAGAAGCTCCCCGGGGCGCAAAAGAGAATCATTGTATTCAGCCTGCAGACACCGGTCAACGAATCCAGCCCCGCCAAGCCAGCTTGAATCCAGCCTCCCGCTCGATCTTACCGGCACCTTTCTCTATGCTTTCCTTTCTATGATCCATCGCGCACCAATACCGAAGACCTTTCCGCTCCTGGCGCTCTGGCTTCTCTCGCAAACCACCGGAACGACCGTGGCCCAGGAGCCCGTGGATGTGATCATCGGCGCCGTGGAATTTCCGGGAAGAAGCTGGGTTCCCCACCAGAAGCTTCTCGAGGCCAGCGGCCTGGAGCCCGGCGAAAAATGGACCCTCGAGGCCGGACAACGGGCGGTAGAAGGCCTCTTGAAACTGGAGTTCATCGAGAGCGTCGAGCCGCCTACCATTACCACCGTGCCCGGCAAGCCGCCGATCATCCGGATCCGTGTACAGGAGGTCCCGGTCCTGGCCAAAATTGAGATCACCGGCAGCTCAGCCCTTTCCAGGCGTTCCCTGAAAGAGGCCCTCAAACGCGTGGTGGGCTCGGCCTTCAGAAAAGAGGATCTCGAGATCGCCCGGGAAACCATCGAGCACACCTACCAGGAGGATGGTTTCCTCTTCGCCCAGGTGGATGCGGAGCTCGAGACCCTCGCCCCGGGCCGGGTCAGGCTCCACCTCGTCGTCAACGAGGGACTGCGGGCGAGCATACGGGATGTGATCACCATCGGAAATTCAGAGCTGACGAGGAATGAGCTGATCGAGATCAGCGAACTGCGCCCCGAGCGCCTCTTCGGAGCGGTGGAGAGAGGATATTTCATTCCTCACCACCTCGGCGAATCTCTCGAGAAGCTCAGGAGCTACTATCGCTCCAGGGGCAATCTTGATGTGAGGGTCGGCCTGGATGAAATCACCATCAACCCCTCCCTGCGTGATGTCACGATCATCCTCGAGATCCACGAGGGCCCCCGCTACCGCCTGCAGGAGATTCGTCTCGAGGGCAACCGGGTCTTCGGAGATGAGCTCCTCCTGGAAACCCTCTCCTTCGAAGCCGGTGGCTTCTATTCCGGCGCCCGGGTCGGGAAGCTCCAGCGAACCCTGGTGAGAATCTACCAGGAACGCTCCGACCGCATCCCCCGGGTGGCCGTCCGGCTCCTCTATACAGGGGAGCGGGACCTCACCGCGGTCTTCACGATCGATGAGCGCGAGCACCTATTTGTCGACAAGGTCGAGATCCGCGGCAACACCAGGACGCTCGACCGGGTCATCCGCAGGCACTCGAAGCTCGTCAGCGGAGATCCTCTCAGCCTCATCGCCATGGATGAGACGATGGACCGCCTGCTGGCAACCGGGCATTTCAGCGATGTCTCTTTCAGCATGAGCGACTCGGAAATACCCGGGAGCAGGAACGTGCAGATCAACGTGGAGGAAAGAGAGGCCGTCGGGCGCTGGGATCTCGGAGGAGGGGCATCGAGCGGGGAGGGAGAGGTCGGATACTTCCGCCTGGAGCATACAAACTTCGACCTCTTCGCGCTTCCGCACGGCCTTACCGACTGGTCGAATGCCTTCGTCGGCGGAGGACAGTCGATCTACGCCGAGATCATTCCCGGAAACGTAGAGAGCCAGTACACTTTCGGTTTCCACGAACCCTACCTCTTCTCCAGCGACATGTCGTTCACCCTGCGCGCCGGCTCGCAATTATTCTATCGCGCGCCCTACGAGGAAAGCAGAGTTAAGATCGAGCCGGAGCTCCGCCGGTACCTCGACGACGATCACCGCCTCTCACTCGCCCTCGCCTGGCATATTGATGATGTCGGCATCGATGGTCTCAGCGCTTCGACTCCGCCGACCATCGTGGCGGACTCCGGCGGCGCCCTGCTCAGCTATCCACGGCTCTCGCTTCGCTACGCCGATATCGAGAACAACACCTATGGCGGGCCGCAGGGACTGTTGGCCGAGCTGAAGATCGATGTGGGAGACTCTCCAACCGGCTCCGATCTTGAATTTTTTCGAGGCAACGCCTCAGCCGATTACTACAGGCCTCTCTTCGATCGCTACGCCGACCTGCGCCATCTCCTGCACGTCGGAGTCGAGGCCGGCTGGATCGAGGCTACCTCGGGCGAGGTGCCGTTCTACGAAAACTACTTCCTCGGCGGACCGCATAGCTTTCGCGGTTTTGAATACCGGGCGGTCGGACCCCATGAACAGGGAGAGCCGCTCGGCGGAGGAGCCCTGCTCAGGGGAACCGTCGAGTATTCCGCCCCCCTGTTTTTCCGTGAGCTGCGGGGACTCGTCCTCTTTGACTGGGGCCTTCTCGAAGATGACCTCGACAACTTTTCATCCGGCCGGCTGCGGACCGCGGTCGGCGGAGGATTCCAATTTCGTTTCCCCTTACTCGGACAGGTCGTGCCAGTCAATCTCTACTGGGTGAAGGCGCTCTCGAAACAGGCCTCGGACCAACCCGAGATCTTCTCCTTCTCCATCGGCTATGCATTCTGAGCCGGATCCCTGCCTCCTCGATGCTTGCAAGCACAGGGCACAGGGCCCCTAATGCCATCCATGACCCGTCAGACGGCGAATCTCATTCTCTACCGGCAGCGAGCCGGGCTGGAAGTCTTCCTCGTTACCAGGTCAATCGAGTTGAACTTCCTCGGCGGCTACCTCGCCTTTGCCGGGGGCAAGGTCGAACCGGGCGACGAGAGCATCCCCCTGGCCGACGGGCTCGACACCGAGACCCCGGAGCTGCTCGGCTGCGCTGTGCGGGAACTCTTCGAGGAGACCGGCATCCTGGCCCTGCGCGGCACGACGGCAGCCGGAGATGAACTGAAAAGGCTGCGCCTGGAGCTTCTCGGCGACGGTGGCGCCGGGAGGTTCTTCTCCGTGATGCGAGAGATCGACGCCCAGCTCGAGCCCGGCACATTCGTGGAGGCCATCCGCCTGGTGACCCCACGATTTTCAAAACGACGGTACACGAGCACCTTCTTCCTCCTTGAGACCGACGACGAGCCAGAGATCCTCCCCGGGGAGCTGGCCGCTGGCGGCTGGTGGGAACCCGCCGCTGCTATCGAGAGGTGGCAACGAGGCAAGCTGCTCCTCGCCCCCCCCGTGAGCGTCATCCTGCGCCAGCGCGAGAGCGGTATCGGTCCCGGGACCCTCGAATCCCTGCGCTCGAGCCCTGAGACCTTTGAAGGATCGGGGCTCGCCATTCCCTGGGGGCCGGGAATCGAGCTGCTCCCCTTCCACTGTCCGCCGCTGCCGGTGACTCTCCCCTCGAGCACATTCCTCGCCGGAACACGCCGTTTCGTGATCATCGATCCGGCTCCAACAGGAAAGAAAGAGCAGGAACACCTCCTGGCGGCCATCGAGAACCGTATAGCCGGAGGCGACCGGCCCGAGGCGATCGTCCTCAGCCACCATCACATCGATCACGTCGGGGCGCTCGATGCCGTACAGGAGCGCTGGAGCCTGCCCTGCTGGGGACACCGGCGAACCGCCGAGCTGCTGGAGAGATCCTTTGACCGGGAGCTCGACGAGGGCGACCTCATCGACCTGGGAGACAGCCCGGCCGGAGCCGCGGGCTGGAAGCTTCGCTGCCTCTTCACCCCCGGACATGCCGAAGGCCATCTCGCGTTCTTCGATGAGCGCCACCGGGCCCTCCTCGCCGGCGACCTTGTCTCCACCCTGGTGAGCATGTATGTGGGCACGCCCGGTGGCCACCTCGAAACCTACTTCCGCTCACTGGAAAAGATCCGCTCCCTCGACATCCGGCTGCTCTATCCATCGCACGGCATGCCCACCCTCGATGCCCGGGGTCTCATCGACCGGACCATCAAGCACCGGAAAAAACGCATTGGGCAGGTCCTCCGCAAGCTGGAGAAAGGTTTTCATTCAGTCGAAGAGATCGCCGGAGAGGTCTACCGGGATGAAGCGGACTCCCGGCTCAGGCCTCTCTATGAGCGCACCACACGGGCCGCGCTCGAGTATCTTGTCGAGCACGGACAGGCCGGGAAGGTTGCGGAAGACCTCTACGAGACCGGCTGAGGAGGATCCTCGCCACCTGTGGCCGCCTCCAGGAAATTGAAGCTGAGCCATGTCGCGAGTGCGATCAGGGTCACCTTGACGAGCTCCAGGGCCGTGTAGATACCGTGCAATCGATTGAAGCTTTCCAGCGCCGCGGGCGGCGGCTCGCGCGGAACAAAATCTAGAGAGCGCCCGAGCGTGGTAATCTCCGGCGCCAGCCAGAAGGTGAGGGCCAGGACAATCAGCCCCGCCCCACAGAGGCCCAGGAGAGCCCCTCGTGGACCCGAGCGCGAAGCGAAAACCAGGGCGCAGACCGCGAGAGCCAGCTGCCCCACGTTCCAGCCGGAGAAATACTGCCTGTTCAACTCGCCGGCTACGACCCAGGGCACACTGACCTTCTTCGCCGCATCCTGGCCGGGGGCGAAGCCCGCCGCGGCGGCCAGCCTGTTATTTTCCACCACTGCGCGCTCAACGCCGGGAAAGGAAGAACCGACCACCCAGAGCAGCAGGATGCTCGACCCCAGCCAGACGCCGAGGACGAAGATCAGGGCCGTTGTTTTCTTTGCCGCCATCAAAAACGCGCCCGACTCCGTAACCCCTAATCCCCCGAACCGTCCTCATCGGCCGCGCCCGCCCGTGGCGCCACAGTCGCCGAGTCCGGAAGCAGATGCCCCATCTTGTCCCGCTTGGTACGCATATAGACCTCGCTGTGCTCATTGGCCGGAGCGATGATCGGCTCCTGGCCGACAACCTCGAGGTTGTAGCCATAGTAGATGAAGGCATCCTGCTTCTTGGGGTTGTTGGTCAGCAGGCGGACCTTCCTGAGCCCCAGGTCCTTGAGAATCTGGATCCCGACTCCGTAATCGCGCATGTCGGCCCTGTAGCCAAGCGCCAGGTTGGCCTCCACCGTGTCAAGCCCTTCATCCTGCAGCGCGTAGGCCTTGAGCTTTTCCAGGAGGCCGATGCCCCTTCCCTCCTGGGGCAGATAGACCACGGCGCCGACCCCCTCCTCGGCGATCCTGGCAAGGGCGCCGCGCAGCTGGCCGCCGCAGTCACAGCGTAGAGAATCGAGCACCTCACCGGTAAAGCACGATGAATGAACGCGCACCAGCGGCGCCTCCACACTGTGAAGGTCGCCCTTGAGAATGGCGATCGGCTCGCTGGAATCAAAATGAACCTTGTAGCCGTAGATCTTCAGGTCTCCGAAATCCTCGGTAGGAAGATCGGTCTCCACCACTCGGTCCACCAGGGTCTCGGTGCGTCGCCGGTAACGAATCAACTCCTCAATGGTGACGATCGGGGTGCCGCTCTCCTCGGCAATCTCGAAGAGACGATCGCCACGGGCCATCTGGCCGTCCTCGTCAAGAATCTCGATCAGGGCGCCGACAGGCGTGAGCCCGGCCAGCCTGACCAGGTCGACAGCCGCCTCGGTATGCCCGGCGCGATGCAGGACGCCGCCCTCGTGCGCGACCAGGGGATAGACGTGGCCGGGACGGGCGAGAGCGCCGGGATCCGTATCCTCCGCAACAAGAGCCTGGATCGTCTCACAACGCTCCGCCGCCGAGACCCCGGACTTGAGGGTCGCGAGATCGACGCTGATGGTAAAATTCGTATGATGCAGGGCGGAATTCGAATGTGAAGCGGGCTCGAGCTGCAGGGCTTCCGCCCTGTCCGGCTGCATCGGAACGCAGAGCACTCCGCGGCCGGAGCGCAGCATGAAATTGACCATCTCCGGGGTGATCTTTTCGGCGGCGCAGATAAAATCGCCCTCGTTTTCACGGGCCTCGTCATCGACGACGATAACCATCCCGCCGCCGGCGATCGTTTCGATGGCCTGCTCTATCGTTGCAAAACTTTTTTCAGACAAGGGTCTCTCCTGTGGATCTTACCTCGTATCGAACTCTGAGCATTACCTGCCACGCCGAACCTGCAAGCCGCAGAAAGGAGCCTATTGTAGCTTCCGGGCTGAAAGAAACCCGATGATTTCACCCCTGAACCATCGTGGCGGAAGAAAAGAGCGCGCTGGGGACTCTTCCTGGTGGCGCTCCGGCGCCGAGCGGAGAAAAACTTCCCGGAACAGGGTAAAATCCCGGCTGCGGCGCCTCCTTCCTCGACGAGTTCCTACGACCGCTTCAGATGGTAGCTGTTCATGTTGAATCACCTGCTGAAATCCCTGGCTGCGCTGGTCGTGCTTCACCCCCGGCTGACCATCGGAGTCTACCTGGCGCTGGCCGCAGCCGCCGTCCCGATCGCCATGAAGATCGACTTCAAGACCGATCAGAACGACCTGGTCGCCGCCGACCTGGAGTACAATCGCAGGTATCTGGATTTCCTCGAAGAGTTCGGGGACCTCGAGTTTCTCTACGTGGTGATCGAGGTCGGCGACGACGAGCGGGCCGCCCTGGCCGCGGCCCGGGACACCAGGGAACGTGTCGAGAGCCTCGAGGAGCATGTCGACTGGGCACTGCATCGCGTACCGGCGGAGGCCCTGCGCTACGGCATCCTCCACCGCGATGAAGAGGAGCTGAAAACCCTGGGAGAGGCCCTGGCCGCCAACAGCGAGCTGCTCGGGATCCTCGGCAAAACAGACCGGCTGGAAAGTCTCTTCGCATTCTTCTCCAAGCTGCTCGATCCCGGGGATATCAGCAAGCGCTTCGAGGGCGGCAGCTGGAAAAATGAGGGCTTCGCCGCGGCGGCCGGAGCCCTGTCGCTGATGGAGCACTCGCTAAAGACTACGCTCGACACCCTGGAAGGACGCCAGGCCGCCAGCCTGGCCCGCCTGCTTGAAGAGGAACAGGGAGGCTCGCTGCGCGAGCGCGGCTACCTGGCCACGGAGAATGGAAAGTTTCTCCTCGTCGAGATCCTGCCGAAGAAGAACACCAGCACTCTTGAGCTCATCCGGGAGCCCCTCCTCGAGATCCGCAGAGAGCTCGCCGAGGTACGCCGCTCCCACCCCGGGGTTCAGCTCGGCCTGACAGGGAGGCCGGTCCTGCAGGCTGATGAGATGATGACCACCGACAAGGACATGAAGCGGGCGACCCTGGCGGCGCTCATGGGTGTGTTCGCCCTCTTCGTCATCTTCTTTCGCCGCCTTGGAAGGCCGTTCCTCTGCATCCTGACCCTCTCCGTGGCCATCCTCCTGACCTTCGCCCTGGCGACCCTGGCCATCGGCCACCTCACCCTGCTCTCCATCGTCTTCGCCGCCATGCTCGTCGGGCTGGGCATCGACTTCGGGATCCATTTCACGGCCCGCTACCAGGAAGAGCTCGAACGACAGGGCTCGGTTGAAGACTCCGTCCGCAGGACCATCGAGACGACCGGACTGGCGATCGTCGTAGGCGGCGTCACGACGGCGGCGGCCTTCTACATGACCCTCTTTGTCGATTTCAAGGGCCTCAGAGAGCTCGGCCTCATCGCCGGCAGCGGCGTCCTCGTCTGCCTCTTCAGCATGATCACCCTCCTTCCAGCCCTCATCGTGCTCTTCGACTCCAGGGCGGGAAAGACCGCCCACGCCGGCGCGATCAGGGTGCCCCTGCTCGAGTTCTCGGCCAATCGGCCCATACCGGTTCTTGTCATCGCCGCCATCGTCACGGCCAGCGGAGCCTTCTTCCTCGAGGGTCTCCCCTACAATCCCAACCTGCTCGAGCTGCAAGCGCAGAACCTCGACTCAGTCAAGTACGAACGGAAGCTGATCGAAAACTCGGCCTTCTCCACCTGGTACGCGGCCTTCATAGTGCACGATCTCGATGAGGTCCGCGACAGGCTCAATCGCCTCGATGCCATCGACAAGGATGTTATCGCCAGGACCGAGAGTGTCCTTGATTACATCCCCGGAGAACAGGCCGCGAAGCTCGCGCGGCTCGAGCCGGCCCGGGAATCCCTGGCGGCAATCGTGCTCCCGGCCGCCATCCGGGATGTTGAGGTGGAAAGCCTGGCCACCTCGGTGGAGCAGCTGCAGGGCAATCTGTTCGATCTTGCCGACACCATCTCGCAATCAGACGAAGAAGCCGCCCGGCAATTCGCGGGGCGGCTCCTGGCAGCGGCCGATCTCAGCGGCGAGGTCGTCGATCGCCTCCGAAAATTTCCCGAGAGCAAACTGGCCGGCCTCGGCGCCTTCCAGGAAAGCTGGATCGGCGAGGTGAACGGGCTGCTGGGCTCCCTGCAATCAGCGCTGCTTGAGAAAGCCCCCATCACCGCCGGCAACCTGCCGGAGATCCTGAGAAACCGCCTTGTCTCCCGCGATGGAGAAAAGTTCATCGTCTACGCCTATGCCAACGGAGACCTGTGGCAGGAGGATTCGATGGAGCGCTTCATCCGTGAAACGCGCCGGGTCGATCGGAAGGTGACAGGCGCTCCCGTACAGGTCTACGAATCAGCCGGCCGCATGCGAGCGGGTTTCGAAAAGGCCACCCTCTATTCCTTTGGCGTCGTGCTGCTGTTCCTGCTCATCGAGCTGCGCAGCCTGCGCCTGGCCCTGCTGGCTATGGTGCCGCTTTCCATGGGTCTGCTCTGGCTGCTGGAGGCGTTGCCCCTGCTGGGTATCGACTTCAACCTCGCCAACTTCTTCGCCCTGCCGATCCTGATCGGCTGCGGGGTGGATGGAGGTGTTCACATGGTCCATCGATTCCGCGAGTCAGGCTCGGCCGTCTCGGTCGGAAAAACAACCGCGGCGGCCGTTACCCTCTCCTTCCTGACGACAATGATCGGCTTCGGAGCGATGGCGACCGCGAGCCATCAAGGTGTCGCGAGCCTCGGCCTGATGATGATCAGCGGGCTGTTTTGCATCCTCACAGCGACGGTCATCCTGTTGCCCGCCCTCCTGAAGCTGCTGGAGAAGAAGCAAACGGCCATCCCGCCCCGCTCGTAGAATTTGCGAGGCTATACCGAACATGCTTGAATAACAGCCCAATCCAGCATTCAGAGAGTTACAGGCATGATCAAGCCATGCTGTTTTTTCCTCGTTACTTTTTTTTTCCCATCCTGTGGAGAAAAATGCGGGGCGGCAGATGAGGCCCCCTGCCTGGTCATTATCCAGCCCGGCCGACCCGGCTCGCCGAAAACGGCGGAGGGCTTCCTCTCCCGGCTGGGTGATTACCTCGCCAGGAGTACAAAACTCCCCAAACCCTCTCTCAGCTACCAGAACAAGCCTGCAGACGCCCTCTCCATGCTTGAAAGAACGCTACCCGACCTGGGAATCGTCAGCCTGGGGTTTTATCTCGAATACCACGAACGCTTCGGGCTCAAGCCCGTCCTGGAAGCGTATCCCCTAAAAAAATATGTGCTTGTGGCGTCCGAGGGCAACCTCAAGACCGCCGCCGATCTCGATGGAAAGCTGGTTATGGGCGGCCCTCTCTACGAACTGAACTTCGTGCGCCGAATTCTCTTTCCCCCGGGCGAGAAAACGGCCGCAGCGCTGCCGGGCTGGAAAGGAACCGATGCCTGGCTCCCCAGGCCCACAACAAAGGTATCTGCGGCTCTTTACCAGCTCGGAAAAGGCCGGGTCGAGGCTGTTTTGCTGCATGAGAGCCAGTACAAATCGATGAAAACTCTAGGGCGGCTGAAAAAAGTGGAGAAAGTGATGGAATCGTCCTATTATCCCCCTGCTGTCATAGTGGCTTTCAGAGGAGCACTTGAATCAGCAGAGGCTGTCAGTGAAGAGCAGCGCCTGCTGATAAACGCTATGGAAAAGATCTCAACGGTCAAAGATGCCGGTGAGATCGTCCAGCAGATGGGCTGTAAAGGATTCCGAAAAATCCGGCCCGGATGGATGGGTGAAATCGAAAAGAAGTACCATTTTGAAAGAGGAGAGAAGAATGAGAAAAAATAGTGCCGAATTCCTGGTCCGTGCCGCGATCTCAGCGGCCCTAGTCTTCCTCGTGGGTGGCTGCGCTTCCTACGAAGCCATACACGTCTCGGGAACAGAGCCGGAGGCGAGACTGAATGAAGCCGAGCTGCCGGCCACGGTTCTTGAAGATAGAATTACCGAGATCGATACCAGCTATGCGGAACCTCGAACGATTTACAGGGTCTCCCATTCCCTGGGCACATCGAAAGATTCGGTATCACCCGGAAACAACTACCAGTCGCTCTGGCGCGGCGTCCGGGCCTGCTCCTGGCTCGCCCTGAACCACCAGAATCCCCGGGAAAAGAAAAAATACGCCCTGGAGGGCATCTACCTCGGGCGCAAGGCGAGGCAGAAAACTTCCGTGCAGGCGGAAGCCTACTATTATTCCGCTATCTGCCTCGGCGCCTTGCTGGATGTGTTAAAGGAGCCCAACGTGGAGCGCCTGCGGGAAATGAAGTATTGCCTCGAGGTGGCGCACGAGCTTGATGGCGCCTGCGATTATGGCGGGCCGGCCAGGGTGCTTGGAACCCTCATCGTCGAGACCTCCGATTACGCATTCGCAGGGTTCGCGGTCGGCACCCTGGAAGAAGGCATCGCCACGCTTGAGGCGGCCTGCGGCAAGGCGCCCAAGTTCGCGGAGAACTGGCTCCTGCTGGCCGGGGCCCTGGCCGATGCGGGCGAATACCAGAGGGCTCTTGCGGCCATCGACAAGATCTTCGCCTGCGAGATACCGGCCGACTACAGTGTCGAGCACAAGAACTGGATCATCCAGGGCCAGAACCTGAAAGCCGGCATCGCGATCAAGAACGACGACAGCGTCCCGGCGACCGCCTTCGAGCCCAAGTATCTCCGTCACCCCCGGAAGCGCGGCTGACCGGGGGACCGGTATGTTCACCGTTTCCTACCCCAGCTCGCCGCCGACAACTCGAACCTCCTCGTAGACCTCCCGGGCCGCAGCCTGCAGTCCGGCAAGGTCGTGGCGGTCATCGAACACACCGCGATAGCGTCCCCGGAGGCTGGCGAGAAGCTTCAGGTCACCGCGATCCGCTCCATCGTGCTCGAGCCGGTCGGCGGTTTGCTTGATCTCCTCGATCAGCGTCGGGTGACGCGTGAGCACCGAGTCGTGCTCGGTGTGCATCACGTCCGA
>JAKUSY010000479.1 GCA_022451445.1 Planctomycetota bacterium | reverse complement strand
TATATGAGGATCTGGAACCGGCTCGATTGCTGCTCCGAGCGCCTGCCGCACTTCACGGTCGAGGTTATCGCCGCCGATGGCAGCGTGAACTACCAGGGGAACTTCCTGACCGACAACTCCCGGCTCAGCGGCCCGAATTTCACCGCCGCGGGGCTGGCAACCGAGGGGCAATTCGTGCGCATCTCGTTACCCGGAGCTTTCCTCAGCCTGGCAGAGGTGGAGATCTTCGCCGGGGGAAGCGACGAACCCTTTATTCCTCCAGCCAGATCGATCACCTGGAACGCGCCGGAATGCGCCGCCCCCCAGGGCTACAACGTATTCTTAAGCGACGAGCTCGTTCTCGAGCTTCCCGGTGACTCGACGGGATTTACACCGACTCCCGACGGGGCTATCACTACCTATCGCATCCAGACCATCTCCGCCGCGGGAGAGGAGCCCTGCGCCAGCGATATGTCCTGTACATACGTAATCCCCGGACGGACCTTTGACGCGCCCTTGCGAATCAATATGGGAGGACCGAACCACGTCGATGGCAACGGCAACTTCTGGGTAGGCGATGCGGGAGGCGACCCCCTCGGCATCCGCCCCAACCCCATAGGCGGCCTCAACGAGATCGCTGCGTGGAGCATTCCGACCATCGCGAGCGTCGAAGCTCTCGGGTTCGAGGCGGCAGACGCAACCCTCTTCAGGAGCATCCGCTGGGATCCGGGCAACGATGGCGAGGCCAACGACTGGAACATGGAGATACCGATCGCCAATGGAAACTACGAGGTGAACTTCTACCTCTGCGATGGCGGCGATAACCGCCACTACAAGATCGCGCTCGAGGGCGCGGTCGTCGATGAAGACGTCCACCAGCTCGCCTTCCCCGTTGGCGAGGGCATCGTCGCCGGCCCGAACGAGGTCGGCCGCTACTCATTCATCGCGGTCGTCGAGGATGGATCCCTCTCCATCGGGATGCTGCCCTGCCCGACCTGTCCGGGAGTGACCGACTGGAACCCTATCCTGCAGGCCCTCGAGATCATCGCATCCGAGGACAACCCCTGTGACGACCCGGAATTCGGCCGCTGTCCCGCCGCCCTCGCCTGCGAGGCCGTCGGTGGAGAGGCCGCCGTCTCCTGGAACGCGCCGAGCTGCGGCAACCCGGCGGGCTACAACGTCTACCGGGACGGCGAGCTGATCCTGGAGCTGGCCGGAGACGTATCGAGCTTCGAGGACGCCATCACGGCCCGCAGCTCGACCTACCGGGTAGAGACCATCGCCGCCGACGGAGCTCCGGCCTGTAATGACATGAGCTGTACGCTCGTCGACGTTTCCTTCCCCTTCGACATCCCGCTGAGAATCAACTTTTCGGGAGACGAGGTCACCGACGCCAACGGCAACGTCTGGCTGGGCGACGCGCCCGGGCCGGGCGACTCACTCAGCATCAGGCCCAACCCTGCCAATGGGGCGAACTTCATTCCCAATTGGTGCGCCGCCGATCCGGGAGCCGTCGCGGCGCTCGGCTTCGACCCGAACGGTCCGATGGCCTCCGCCCTCTCGAGCATCCGCTGGGACTCAGACAGCCTGAACTCTCCCTTTGACATCGAGCTGGCAGTGCCCGACGGCGACTATTACCTGAATCTCTTCTTCCTGGAGTGCTGCTGCGATAATCGTCATTACAGCATCTCGCTCGAGGGAGAGGTGGTCTACGATGATGTTCACCGCCTGGACTTCGATCCCGGCCCCAACATCGGACGCTATTCCTTCCCGGATGTCTCGGTGACCGACGGAAGCCTGTCGATCAGTCTTGTCGGGATTCCCGGCGGCGACGTAAACGCCGTGATCTCCGCGCTCGAGCTGCTGCCGGGCGGCTTTGATCCCTGTGACGACCCCGCCAACCCCGACTTCGGCCTGTGCGCCTCAAACGTCCAGTGCGCCGTCGACGGCCCCAACAAGGCGCTCGGCAAGCCGGCGACCCAGTCCTCCGAGGGCCACGGCGGCAACCCGAATCGCGCCACCGATGGCAACACCAACGGCCAGTGGGCCGGCGCCTCGGTCACCCACACCATCGAAGCGCCCTCATGGTGGGAGGTCGACCTGCTCGACACCTACGATATCGGCTCGATCGTGCTGTGGAACCGTCTCGATTGCTGCTCCGAGCGACTGTTCGACTTCACGGTCACGGTGCTCGACTCCGATCGCAACGTGGTCTTTGAGGACGGCGGGCTCGACGCCCTGAGCCAGCCGAGCTTCACGCTCGAAGACGTGGCCGCCTCGGGCCAGTTCGTGAGAATCTCGATGCCGGGCGCTTTCCAGAGCCTCGCCGAGGTCCAGGTCTTCGAGGAAGAGGCCGGACCGAGCGTGGCGCTGGTCTCGTGGGATCCGCCGCAATGCGCGGCGCCGGCGGGCTACAACGTCTATCGCAACGGCGACCTGATTCTCGAGCTTGCCGCGGACGCGACCAGCTTCGAGGAGACCCTGGTGGCCCGCACCTCGGTCTACTCGGTCGCCACCGTCAACGCCGCCGGCGAAGAAGGCTGCGCCGCGATGATCTGCGCCTACAGCGACAACTCGCTGCCCTTCGATGCTCCGGTCAGGATCAACATGGGCGGCCCCACCATCGTTGACTCCAACGGCAACACCTGGCTGGGCGACGCCGGAGGCGATCCTCTCGACATCCGGCCCAATGACACCGGCGGCGGCAACGAGATCGCCGCCTGGTGCAACCCGACCCAGGAGAGCGTCGAGGCCCTCGGCTTCGCCGCGGAGGACATGAACATCTTCAGAAGTATCCGCTGGGACAACGCCGGCGATGGCGAGGCCAACGACTGGTACATGGAGATGCCGCTGGCCAATGGTCTCTACGAGGTCAGCTTCTACCTCTGCGATGCCAGCGATGCCCGCCACTACAAGCTCGCCCTCGAGGGCGAGATCGTCGACGAGGACGTCCACCAGATCGCCTTCCCCGTCGGCGAAGGCATCGTAGCCGGCCCGAACCAGGTCGGTGTCTACACCTTCGAGGCGGAGGTGGAGGACGGCTCGCTCTCCATCGGGATACTCCCCTGCTTTGACTGTCCCGGTGTGGCCGACTCCAACCCCATCCTGGAAGGGCTGGAGATCCTGCCGCTGGCCGACCCTCCCCCGGAGATCTGCGATAACGGTCTCGACGACGATGGGGATGGCGCGACCGACTGTGTCGACAGCGACT
>JAKUSY010000478.1 GCA_022451445.1 Planctomycetota bacterium | reverse complement strand
CGCTGTTGGAGCAGAACGCAAGCGCGAGAAAAAGTGCAAAGAGTGTCCACCGGAATCGAGTGAAGGTACTCCATCGGGGCGATGGGCTCTTTCGGCTTTCAGTGGAGGTCAAGGACATACCTAATCATGTTATTGCCTCCGCCCATACTTGTAAAAGGTTGTTGAAAACGGCTTCCAGGTTTCAACCGGCCCGCTCAGAGTTCAACTTCCATACTATTGGTCCGCCACTCGCCGTAAAATTGGATATCGTTTTTCGTTAATTCTCGAAAACAGCACTATCCAGGATGAAGGCGCGGCATGGGCAGTCTCAGGCAAGGAGCTGCCGCATACGTTCAATTCCAGCGCCAAGGACCTCTGCGGGGTCTTGCTCCCACAGGCCGGGATTGAATAATTCGAGGCTGACAGTGCCTTCGTAGCCGATCTCCCGGAGAATCTCGATCTCCGCCCTGAGGTCGATGGGGCCATCACCCGGCATCACCCGGTTCGGGTCGGCCTGGGTCCCGGCGGGCATTTGCGGGTCGGCGTCATCGATGTGGAAATGGCTGATGCGCCCGGCCGGCAGCTTGCGCAGCTCGTTGATGTCCCCGCCGCTGTTCCAGGTGTGAAAGGAATCGATGATGACAGTCGCATCGGGGTCGTTGGCTTCTTCTACAATACGCCAGGCCTGGTCGAGGCGGCTGACCGAGCGGAAGAAGCTGATGTATTCCATCGTCGGCCTGACCCCGGTTTCCCTGCCCAGCTCCAGGAGGTCACGGTAGCGCCGGCTGATCTGTTCGAGGCCGCATTCCTCGCGTGGTGGAGTGGCCACCACCCAGGGGGAGCCGAGCCGGGCGGCGAGCTCCATGCGGCGCCGGGCCTCATCGAGCATGAGGGGATACTCCAGCTCGGATGCTTCCCCCCAGCCCCTGAGCGCGATCATGCAGGGAACGATGAGGCCGTGATCTGCGAGGGCTTTTTCCACATCGCTGACCTCGCCGCCGCGGCCGACGTGCTCGTAGATGTCGTTGATCCAGAGCTCGATCCCTTCGAAGCCCGCCTCCGCCGTGAGACGGATTTTCTCCAGCAGGGGCTGGGGTCTGATCGTGCTGGTGTTCAGGCAGAGCTTGAATGGCATCGGGGTTCTCGGTCTTGCCGGCGAGAGCTCAGAAGGCGCCGAGCCTCGGCGGGGTTGGGTCCATCGTTAAAACGCTTCGGTCAAAGGCCTGCTTCAGGAGACGCAGCTTTCTTTCCTTGTGGGCCGGCTCATCCCAGAGATTGGTGAATTCCCCGGGGTCTTCGTCAAGATCGTAGAGCTCGCCGATCTCGTCTCCATGGTAGATGATGATTTTTTCCTGCTCGGTACGCAGCATGGTTCCGTAGCTGTGCTTGTGCGTCCAGGCGTTGTAATACTCAGAGTATACCGAATCCCTGTGGGAGGATGCGCCGGCTTCGCCGCTGCAGAGCGGGTAGAAGGAGCGGCCCTGCATTCGCTCGGGGATGTCGAGGCCGGCCGCTTCCAGGAGGGTCGGTGCCAGGTCGACGAGCTCGACGAGGGCATCGGCCCGCTCTCCCGCCCGGATCTTTCCGGGCCACCTGAGGAGCACGGGCACGTGCACCACGCCCTCGTAGAAGTGGGGACCCTTCAGATAGATACCGTGGTCGCCGAGCATCTCCCCGTGGTCGGACATGAAGATGACCAGGGTGTTGTCGCCCTGGCCGGTTTCCTCCAGGGTGGCGAGGATGCGGCCCACCTGGTCATCGATCAGCTCGATCATCGCGTAGTAGGCGGCGGTGACCTGGCGCTGGTCGTCTTCACTCATTCCCGCCACGTGGAAATAGCCCGGCTCGTTGTGGGCCCATTCGTGGTCGAGCTTCTGGTAGGGAGGCTTGTTCTCCAGTTCTCCCTCTCGGTAATTCGGCAGGGGCATGTCGGCGGGGTCGTACCTCGAGAGATAATCCGCCGGCGGATCGAAGGGGTGATGCGGATCGAAACAGTTGAAGCTGAAGAACCAGGGGCCTGAGCCCGCCCGCTCCCTGATGAAATCACAGCACATCTCGGCACACCAGGTGGTCTGGTGGTATTCGGCGGGAATGCCGTGTTTGACGAATGGTGTCGAGGGACCGTCGTAGAGCTCGTCCCAGGTTTTTCCCTTCGAGCCCAGCCACTGGGTGTAGGCGTTCTCCGGCCAGTCCGGCTGTGGGTGGTGCGACCAGTGGAAGACATCGTAGCCGTCGTCGATGCGCTGCTCCACCCGTCCATCGGAGCAGGATGCCAGGTGGAGTTTCCCGGCCAGGCCGCAGGTATAGCCCGAATCCCGGAAGATCTTCGAGATGAGTATCTCCTCGGCGGGGATCGCCTGGCCGTTCTGCCGGCACCTGGTCGTCCGCGGGTAGCGCCCGGTCAGGAAGGATGCCCTGCTGGGCGCGCAGATGGGGCTCTGGACGTAGGCCTTCGTCAAGGCCGTGCCATCCCTTGCGAGGGAATCGATCGAGGGGGTTCTGATGAGCCCGTTGCCAAGGGCCGCGATCGTGTCGTAGCGCTGCTGGTCGGTGCAGAGCCAGAGGATGTTTGGACGTTCTGGAGCGGAATTCATTACCGTGCCCGGGCGGGATTCACGTTTAAAGTCAGCGCAAATACTAACAGGCCCGGGCTTCTCGCACAGCACGCGCTTGCCGGCATCGCGGGCGCGCAGGGTCCACGCATGATGCGCTGGGTCCTGCAGGGAAATATTGACGCCTCTGTCGATGGATCTCCAGGCAGCTTATCGCAGCCTCCCGGGAGGTAGTCGCCGTATTTTGAACTGAAGAGTTCAGCCGAATCCAGCGCGCGGGAGCCCATCGAGGAGAGTCCGGTTCCAGGCGCCACCGGGAACTGTCCCGAGAACTTTTCCACGGTAAAACCGGTACCGATAATTCCCCAACTCAGTTTTCCAGGCATTTTTGTCTAAGTCCCTTGATGTAGACTAGTTCGGACGATTCGAGAGGGGCTCAATGGTATTGATAATGCCCTCCTTATCGTAATGAAAAACCGCCTGGGGGAACTGTTCTGGTCTAGGCGAGAGGCGGCTATTAAGATGCTAGGTTCATATCCGAGAGCGGGTTACGGCCATGGAGAGGGTTTTGATCAGGAAATGGACCATGGCCGCGCTTTTTCAACAGGGTCGAGGCGCCGGTAGAATCGGGATCGGAATTTCTCCGCTTTTACCTGCGCTTGGGTTTCTAG
>JAKUSY010000477.1 GCA_022451445.1 Planctomycetota bacterium | reverse complement strand
AACGGCGACAATCCTCTCGTTGCCCGTGTTACGGTCACCCGCATCTGGCAACGGTATTTCGGGCGCGGGCTGGTGGCAACGGCGGGTGATTTCGGTCTGCGAGGCGAGGGCCCCACGCATCCGCTGTTGCTCGACTGGCTGGCAGGTGAATTCGTCGATTCCGGCTGGGACCTCAAGGCGGTCCATCGCCTGATCGTCACATCAGGAACCTACCGCCAGTCCTCCTCCGCGACGCAGAAGCAGCGAACCGAGGATCCTTTCAACAAACGGCTGGCCCGGGCGGCCCGCTCCCGCCTGCCTGCTGAGCAGATTCGTGATCTTTCGCTGGCGGCAGCCGGTCTTCTCGACCATCGCATTGGCGGGCCCAGCGTATTTCCCGTGCAGCCCGGGGATTATTGGGGGGAGAAGGGGCAGGAGAAGGCCAGCGGCAAATGGTTGACGCGCCGGGGGCGTGATCTCTACCGCAGGGGGCTCTATACCTATTGGAAGCGGATGGCGCTTTATCCTTCTTTCTGGATTCTCGACGCTCCGACTCGCCAGGTATGTACCATGACCAGGACCATCACCAATACGCCAATCCAGGCCCTTGTCACCCTTAACGATCCGGTTTTCTTTGAGGCGGCCCGGGGCTTCGCGACCCGAGTTCTAAGGGATACGCCGCCTCGAATGAAGGAGCGGGTTGAACGGGCTTTTCTTATCGCTCTCTCCCGCACACCCCTGGCCGAAGAGGAGGCCGCCTGCGCCTCTCTCATCAGGGACCTCTCGAAGAGCTACGAGGCTGATCTCCCGGCCGCGGCCAGGGTCCACCCCGGCACCGCGGGGTTGCCCGCCGGCGCGGAGCTGGCCGCCTGGACGGTTCTCTCCTCGACACTGCTGAATCTTGACGAGGCCATCACCAGGGAATAGAGGAGCCGCGGGGCGTTTCCTGCCGCGCTATTTGCCGATGGCGTAGAGCGCCTTGAAGGTTCGTATGTAGATCCGGCCACCTGAGATGGCCGGTGACGCGGCGATTCCCTCTCCCATGTCGTTGCGGGAGATGACCTCGAATTTTCGGCCGAGCTTGAGCACGCAGACCTCGCCGTTGCGGGCGGCAAGGTAGAGCCTGCCATCGGCGATGATTGGAGAGGCGCGCTGGCGGTTGCGATGGACGCGCTGGAGGTAGACCTCTTTTCCGGTCATGGCCTCCATGACGATCATCACGCCGTTCTCCCGGGCAAGGTAGAGAAGGCCGTCGTGGATCACCGGGGTGGGAACATCGGATGTGTCCCGGCCCCGGCGCCACCTGAGATGGGACCGGGATTCGCTGATGTCGCCCTTGCCGTCGGGTTTTACCCCGAGGACGGGTTTGTTCTTGGCTGAAGGGATCACTACGAGACCCGGCTGGCAGGCGGGTGAAGCGACAAACCGCAGGAACTTGTTGTAGCCTTTCTTGGGGTTCAGGGAACCGCAACGCCACAGCTCCTTACCGTTTTCGAGGCTGTGAGCGCTCAGGTAGTCGGCGCCGTGGATCAGCAGCTGCCGCTCGTCTCCATCCTGGTACAGGATCGGGGAGGCGTAGGAGTGCCGGGATTCATGCTTGGCATCGCTGTCCCGGGTGACCTTCCAGCGTTCTTTTCCCGTCAGCTTGTCGAACGCGACGATATAGGGGTTTTCCATCTGGAGGCACATCTGGTAGAGGGTGTCGCCCTCGAGCAAGGGGGTCGAGCTCATGCCGTGCCAGTGATCGAACGCACCGTAGCTCTTCTGCAGGTTTTTTTCCCAGACGAGTTTTCCCTTCATGTCGAAGCAGTGCATGTCGCCGGTTCCGAGGAAGGTCCATACGTGCTTTCCATCGGTTGCCGGACTCGGGGCGGCGGAGTTGCCTTCATCGCCGCGTATCTTTTTATTGCCGCTGGCCAGGGATTTTTTCCAGAGGATCTTTCCTCCAGTGGAGATGCAGAGCAGGACGAGGTCGCTTCCGGCGGCGGAGGTGACGAATATTTTGTCTTCCCAGATGGCCGGGGTGGCGCCGGCGGATCCCGGGAGGTCGATTTTCCAGGCGACGTTTTCAGTCGGACTCCAAGTGGATGGGAGGTTCTTTTCGGGGCTTATTCCGTTGCCGCTGGGGCCGCGCCACGAGGGCCAGTTAGAGGCCGCTGTGTGGGTTGAGATCAGCAGTGCAGTCAGTAGGAGCCCTGCGGTGGTAAGCAGACGGTTTTTTTTCATATCGGTCTTTCGTTTTCTATAGCTGCATATCGAATGCCATTCACCAGTCGCCATCTATTCTGCTACACTCCGAGAGGTAACGAAAGATCCTGCTGCCTTCTTTATTCGGGCGCGAAGCCCCGCAGACATATTCTGAAGGTTGATGATGCTCACGAATCCTGCGGCTCTTGAACTCCGGGCAGAATTGACCCGTCGCCGTTTTCTTCGCGGAGGGGGCAGCTTCGCGGCATCTGTAGCTCTCGCTTCCCTGCTGGGGGCGGGGGAAAAAGGTGGAGGGAGCCTGGGTGTGCCTCATTTCGCTCCCCGGGCCAAGCGGGTCATCAGCCTCTTCATGTCCGGCGGACCATCCCAGGTCGATCTCTTTGACGACAAGCCGCTATTGCGGAAACTCAACGGGAAGCCGATGCCGAAAGAGATCATCGGGAACCATGAATTCGCCATGATCAAGAGCGGCAAACCCCTGGTGAAGGGCTCACCTTTCAAGCTGCGCCCGCAGGGGGAGTCCGGCACGGTCGTCTCCGAGCTTCTCCCGAGGCTCAGCAAGGTGGCTGACGAGATCGCGGTGGTCAGGTCGCTTCATACCGACACCTTCAACCATGATCCTGCCGTGACGATGATGAACACGGGCTTCGTGACTTTCGGCAAGCCCTCGATGGGGGCCTGGCTCTCCTGGGGGCTGGGGAGCGAGAACTCCGATCTTCCCGCCTATACGGTTCTGGTTTCAGGCGTAAAGCTTCAGCCCCTGCTGACGAACTACTGGGGCAGCGGTTTCCTTCCAAGCAGACACCAGGGAGTGCAGCTCCGGTCAAAGGGGGATCCTGTGCTGTTCCTGTCAAATCCGCCAGGGGTCGATCCCGATGTGCGCAGACAGCAGCTGGATCTGATCGGTTGGATGAACAACCGTCACTTTGATCGGATCGGGGATCCGGAGATCAGGACCAGGATCGAGGCCTTCGAGCTGGGCTACAGGATGCAGTCGAGCGTTCCCGGACTGATGGATATCAG
>JAKUSY010000476.1 GCA_022451445.1 Planctomycetota bacterium | reverse complement strand
GCCGCCGCTCGAGCCGCCGGGAACATGGGTGGTCCTCCACGGATTCCTGGTGACCTTGATCGACGAGTTCTCCGTCGAGGACCCCATGCCGAACTCATCGAGATTGGTCTTGGCCACGCAGACCGCGCCGGCCTCCCTCAGCCGCCTGACCGCGGTCGCCTCATAGGGAGAGACGTGCTGCTCGATGATCCTGCTGGCCGCGCTGGTGCGGCCACCGAGAGTGCAGATGTTCGACTTGACGGTGAAGGGGATGCCGGCGAGGGGACCCGGCTCTTCGCCCACTTCGAGCCTCCTGTCGATCTCGGCCGCCTGCGCGAGAGCATCCTCGCGAAGTATGTCGGTGGCCGCCTCGAGCTGGGGATTCACGGCCTCGACCTGGCGAAGAGCCTCCTCGGCCGCGGCCGCGGCGCTCAGCTCTCCGGCTCGAATCCTGTCCCTGGTATCAAATACGCTTTCGGTCAATGGTCTATCCCTTGATCAACTCTCGGAGCTCTCCGCATCCTCGACGATCCGGGGAACGAGGAAATAGGGAGGCTCGCTCTCGGGGGCCGGACGCAGGGCCGTCTCGTTATCCAGGCTTGGCGCCCCCTCATCGGGACGCAAAACGTTGGAGGTCTCGGTGGTGAAAAGCGACGGGTCGACACCATCGGTATCCAGCTCCTGCAGCTCACCGACATATTCGAGGACCTTCTCAAAGTGTTCCTTGAGACCGTCGATCTCCTCCGGGGTCAGATTGAGACGGGAAAGGACCGCTATCTTCCCTACCAGCTCATCGGTTACTTCGATGCTCATGTTTCTTTCTTCTGTGATCGATGCCCGGCTCGCGCCCGGCATTTGAGGACGGAACTTTCGCCTTGAAGCGAAGCGACCATTCTATGCCCTCACCCGTCAAGTTCAAGCCAGTCAAAAAATACGCCCGGGCTCAGAGTTCGGCAATTACACGGTCTCGAAAAACCTCGAAAAACTCGTGGTAGCCGGGATTCGTAAAATCCCTGTAGGTCCACGGCAAGGACCCGTAGGCCCCATCCCTGTACATCAGCGTGATCTCTTCCCAGATCCCATCGCCGCGATAGAGCCGGTGCGAGTAGTCCTTGGTGCTCGCGAGGATGATCCTGCAGTCATTGATGAGCCCGGGATCGATGTTGACGGGGCGTCCCACCGGCGCGGTCCTCTCCCGCGTGATACGCTCCTCCATCTCGATCGCATCGCGCTTGACACTCGCGAGGCAGTCCTGCCTGCGGCGCTCGCGGCAGACGAAGAACTGCCTCTTCAGGCCGGTCCCCATCGAATCCCTGTAGCTGGCCGCATCGGGGAAATCGAAGATCTCGCTGACCCCCTGGGAATCCAGCGGTCCGTACTCATCCTCCACCAGGGCGCGCGCGGCGGCCAGGTAGTCCTCGCTGTGGGCGAAGACCCCGAAGAAGAGATAAGCGAGAGTGTCGCGATGCAAGCTCCTGTCCCCCTGTCAACCAGGCTGGATGCAATGGCCCTATTGTACGGGAGTCCTCCCGTCTTGAGAATGCGGAGATCCAAGGGCGCAGTGGAAACGGATATCCCGCTCCTCACCCCATGGAGCGGGCGACGACGATCACATCGACACGCGCGACCCCCGCGGCCTTCAGGACACCGGCGCACTCCCTCGCGGTCGCTCCCGTGGTCAGGACATCATCGACGAGCAGCACATGGGGGGGCGGCCGGCGAGCCCGGCGAATACTGAAAACGCCGCGCAGGTTCTCCAGGCGCCTCTTTCTTCCAAGCGATGCCTGCCTGGGAGTCCAGCTCCTCTTGCGAAGCAACGCCCGCGAGGTCCAGCCCATCCGCGAGGCAAAGGTGGCCGCGAGGACCCTCCCGCGTGAGTCTCCGCGCAATATCCCCTCGATCGGATGGCGCGGAATTCCGCAGACCACGGGCGTACCGCCCCCGCGGTCCGCAGGCAGGGAGACGCCGCGGCTTACAAGGTGCTCGACGAGAAAAGACAGGAAGGCCGTCCCGCCGCTTTTCTTATACGCCAGCAGAAGCTCCCGGCCCGCGCCCTCGTAGACCAGGGCGCAGCTCACGGAATCCTGGGGCGGCGGAGTCGCCTCGCACTCTCCACAGAGCGAAGCCCAACCCTCCCTGCCGCTGCCGAAGCCCAGCATCGCCGCCGCGGCCTCGAGATGGATGCCGCAGCGAAGACACGACGGACCTGTCAGGACGAGCCGCTCGCCGCAGGCCGCGCACAATGAGGCGCCAGGGCCGCGGCCGCGGACAGCATCCCAGGCCGGGATAACCTCCAACCGCAGGCGATCACCGCAGCAAAGACAGCGAGGCGGGGCGAGCAGATCGAGCACCCCTCTCGCCAGGGACCGCACCAGCTTCATCGAGCTCCCGCGAACTCGCCCGGAAAACCGTTTCCGGGTTTCTTCACGGCTGCCGTTTCTTCCGCCCTCCCCTTTATTTTCAGACCGATTCATTTCCATAACTCTCCGTCGGCTGGCAGAAACCACCGGCAAACGGCAGGCAGGGAGATTCTGGGGGCCGGGGCGGCTTTCGCAAACTACGCCGGTCCCCTGCTATTGCCTCGGCTGCAATGCCTGTTACAATTCCGCACGATCGATGTGACTCAAGGCGGAGTAGCTCAGACGGCTAGAGCGTCGGATTCATAACCCGAAGGTCGGCAGTTCGATTCTGCCCTCCGCTACCAAAACCGAGCCCGTCCGGCCCCCCCGGATGGGCTCTTTTTCTTTACCGCCGCGCCGGGCCCTCTAATAAATCTTGGTTTCCAATAGCGCTGACCTAAACTGTAGTTCCACACAGGGACGGAGACCCGTCCCTGTCGGCAGCCGTAGCTGCCTTTCGATTCTTCTGTAGAATCCCGCGGTAAGCCCATGAAGCTCCTGGAAAACCCGTCCTGGTTTCTCTACCTGCGATGGGCCGCCTGCTGCCTGGTCTGCGGGACGCTGCACGCGGTCCCGCAATCGGAAAAGGAAAGCGAGCGCGTCGAAAGCGGCCTGCAGGCGCTCTATGACTTCAGCTCTTCAACAGGCCCCCTGGTCAGGGATCGCTCAGGGGCGGGACGACCGAGCGACCTCTCCATCGCCAAGGCGAGCTCGGTTCGACGGTCGGAGGGCTTCCTCGAGGTGCGCGCTAAGACCCTGATCCTGTCCTGCAAGGAGGCCTCTCGCCTGGGCGAATCCATCCGACGCTCCGGAGCCGTCTCGATCGAGGCCTGGGTCCGG
>JAKUSY010000475.1 GCA_022451445.1 Planctomycetota bacterium | reverse complement strand
TTACTTGTAGATGACCGGCAGGTGTATGGCCTGGGACCCTCTCCCGAACTGGAGGCATATTATGAGGCTTCGAGGCGATTATTCACTCCGCTGGGAGATAAATCTGGAGTTTTTACGAAACCGGCCCGGCTCGGAACATTCTCGTCGTTCCGGGCCGGGCCGTCTGGTCTAGCTTTGGGTCTCAGCTTATCCGCTCAGGGGGTCGCGCAGGTGTTCTCGTCGGAGCAGTCGTCGAAGACCAGGCAGTCGGAGCCGAGGGCGTGGACCGGACCCCCGAGGAACAACCATCTCAGGGTGGAGATCGCATCGGAGAGATCAAGTGACCCGTCTCCGTTGAAGTCCGCCACCGCGATACCGCCGGCCTGGGGGTTGCCGTCCTTGCCGACGCAGGGAACCTGGTCGTCGCCTGAGAAGAGATAACCCAGCAGCCCGATTCCATCGGAGAGGTCGATATTTCCGTCAGCGTTGAAATCACCGGGGATCAGGCTGGAGCCGACGGCCGGCCCCGGGGCCTCGAGGTCGGTCATCGTGATCGTGAAGTCGCCGACGGTGATTGCGCCCTCAAAGGCGCTTCCTCCCCCGTTTACGGCGACGAGGTATTCCTGGCCCTTCTCGGTCTGTAGGACCATCACGGCCTGGTCTTCCGCACAGACGTCAGCCGCGGGCTCCGCGCAGACCGGCTCTTCGCAGGAGCCGGTGTAGATCGCCAGGCGGCTGGTCAACTCGGTTTCCTCGTGGCAGGTGCTGATCTCGACCTGGCCGCCGGTCCCGGTGAACCGGTACCAGACGATGCCGGTGGTGAACTTGTCGACGCAGAACGGCGTGGTGAACTGGCGGGTCGCGTCGCGGTTAGTGCCCTCTACCCGGGAGCCGTGGGAGAGCTCGGTGGCGTTGGCGCAGTCATCATTCGGCGGCGGAACTACCGCCGTCATGTGCAGGGTGAAGTCACCCGAGTTGGCGCCGTAGCCGTGGATGAGAATGAAATAGGTGGTGCCGAGAAGACTCATCCAGGTTCCCCCGGATTGGAGTCCGCAGGCATCATCGTTCCATCCAAGGCAGGCCAGGGCATCGCATTCTCCGGTAAAGACGCTCAGGGCCGTATCGTAGTTGCTTATTCCGCCGCAGGTTTCGGCGAACATCTCGCCCCCGGTTCCCTCGATCCGGAACCAGACTCCCGGGGCGACTGAATTGAAGCAGGTATCGTTCTCGGGATCCTCGGAGGCGTCCGTCGTGCTTCCCTCGATGGTGATTTCTCCGACCGTGAGGTCGAGCTCGATCGCTTCGCAGGGGAGATCGTTGTCGGCGAAGTCACAGGCGTCACCGATGCCGTTGTCGTCTTCGTCGGCCTGGTCCTGGTTGGGAACGTCGATGCAATTGTCCTCATCGTCGAGGACCCCATCATTGTCACGATCGTCTTTCGGAGCCGGCAGCTCTGAACTGACCGAGAGCGAGTAGGTGCCGGCGCTGGCTGCCCAGCCATGAACGAGGATGAAGTAGATCACATCCAGCTCAGAGGCCCAGGTGACGCTCGAAAGCAATCCGGGGCAGGCATCATCGTTCTCTACAGCGCAGAGCATGTTTTCGCAGTCGCCCTCAAGCCCGCCGTCAAAAACGCTCAGGCGGGTGTCGTAGAAGCTGCCTTCACAGGTGGCGGCGGTCATCGAATCCCCGGTGCCGAAGACCATGTACCAGACTCCCGGCGCGTCGCTGGCGCCGCAGGCCTGGTTTTCAGCATCCACGCCGGCGAAGGTGGTGTCGCCATCGGCTGTGGCGACCATGGCCTGCCGTCCGTCGATGGCGAGGCCTTCTTCGAGGGCCAGCTCCTCGGCATCGAAGCAGATGTCGTTTTCGGGGGCATCCGCGGCCTCTACCTCGGAGACCGTCAAGGTGTAGTCGGCGCACTCATTGGGGCCGGATGCCGGGAAGATGCAGATGAAGTAGGTTCCGGCGGCCAGGAAGCGGGTGATGCAGGAATTGAACGGGCTCTCGAGGCCCAGCTCGCCTGAATTCGGACAGTTCGTATTGTTGGTAATTCCGCCGCAGCCGGAGTCCATCAGCTCCATGAAGGTGTCGCAGGCCGAGCTCGTGGCGATGGTCACGAGCCCATCGGTATCCTGTACGTATTCGATGATGTCGTAGTGGCGGCCATTTCCAAGCAGGCAGTCGTTCGCATCGATTGTGCCGGAGAAGGGCTTGGCAGGGTTTACGGCTCCTACCGTGCAATTGTCACAGTCCTCGGCCGCCAGGGGTGAGGCCGCCAGGCAGAGACCGAGAGCCAGGAGGACCGTCAGTCCCCGGAAACAAACATCACTTGCCGATTCAGCTTTCTTCATACCGCAACTCCCGAAAAGGTATTTAAGATAAGAGACCATTGGCGGCCGGGTAGCTATCGGGCCCCAGCATCAAGCTCCCATTAGAAAAGACGGGGAGTTTTCAGTAAAACAAAATGTAACTACAAACCAGGCTGGCACGCGGGTCAGGGAGGCACGCAGGCCTCCTCTTCCGAGCAGCCTTCAAATACCCTGCACTCAGACGGCAGTCCAAGGTGGTGCGAAGGCCCTCCGAGGAAGAGCCAGTTCAGCATCGAAACCCCGTCGGAGATATCCAGGCGTTCGTCCCCGTTGAAGTCGGCGACCGCCAGGCTCGCATCGGTGAACGCGCCGGCCTCATCGGGACAGGCGATCCTTCTGCCGCCGATGAAAAGAAACTCGAGCACGGCGATGGGGTCGGAGATGTTGACACGGGAGTCGGCGTTGAAATCTCCCGGCAGGAGCCGTCCGCCGGCCGGCGTACCGCTGATGATCAATTCGAATTCGCCCAGCCAGGAGTCGACGTCCGGATCCCCGGCTCCATAGACCGCCACGTGGTATTGCTCACCCCGTTCGGTGGCCACGAGGAGAGTCTCCCTGTCCCTCAGGCAGCCGATTCGCTCAGCGTCGAGGCAGACCAGGTCCCCGCAGGAGCCGGTATAGACCGCGATTCTCGCCTGGATAGCCGTTGAGCGCTCGCAGGCGTTCAGCTCGACCTCCGAGCCGGTTCCCGTAAACCGGTACCAGACCATACCGCTGCGGGGCTCTCCCGAGCAGGCGGTTAGATCGTCGCAGGTGGCCTGCAGGGTCGTGCCGGTCACGGAGGTATTCATCCCGACCTCGATGGCGTTCCCGCAGTTGTCGTTGGCGGGGAGCTCGGGCTCCTCCCTGCATTCAGTTACCCTGACGCTGT
>JAKUSY010000474.1 GCA_022451445.1 Planctomycetota bacterium | reverse complement strand
GGCCTACGATGCGATCGATGCCGATGAGGCCCGGGGGGCGGTGGGCGCCATCGAGGTAAGCCTCCTCTATCACGGCAGCCTTGCGTTGCGCTCGAAATGTTCCCGGGGAGCGCTCGATACGCTGGCTGTCCTCATCCCGGAAAGTATCTTTGTCGATGTGAACCTGCGCTGCCCCTGGTGGGAGAAGACCAGCGTGCTGGGCGACCTCTCCCGGGCGCGCTGGGCCAAGCTCAACGAGGAGGAGCTCTTCGAGCTTTCCGATGTGCCGGATTCCTCACCGGAAGGCCTGCTGGCGGCGGCTTCCGATTTCAGGCGGCAGCTCGATCTCGAGCTCCTGCTCCTGACCCGGGGGGCCGATGGGGCGGCGATGCTGCAATCGGCCGGTCCGCCGATCGTTCTGCCGGCGGCGGCCGCGGGCAAGGTGGCTGACACGGTTGGTGCGGGAGACGCGATCACGGCGGTGGCCATGCTCGGGCTCGCGCGCGGCTGGGACGGCGCCACGATCATCGAGAGGGCCGTGGAGTTCGCGGCCTCGATCTGCGGTCTCGAGGGAGCGACCACGGACCAGCGCCGGCATTACGACGATTTCCTGGAGCGCTGGGAAGGATCGGGGCGAGAGGCCTCGAGACTGGGGGGCGGTCGATGATCGAGCGTAATGACCGCGATCTCACCCGGGAGGTCGTCGACCTCACCGGGCTCACGGTCAGCGCCCTGGCCCGGAAGCTCCGGGTCAAGGCCGCTGATGTTTCAGCCTGGATTCGGGGCAGGAGCTTGCCGCCGCCGGAGTGCGTCGAGGTTTTGCGCGAGCTCATTGAGCGCACGGGGGTGAGCGAGCCGTTGCCGGGTCCGCGGGTCCAACGGCCCCGGCTCGAATCCAGGATTGTCTGCGCGGACAGCAGGGAGTACATCTCGCGTCTTCCCGATGAGTCCGTCGATTGTGTTCTCAGCGACATTCCCTACGGTATCGGACTGGCTGAATGGGATGTATTGCATGAGAACAGGAACTCCGCCTACCTCGGCTCAAGCGCGGCGCAGAAAAGCGCCGGGAAAGTCTTCAGGCGACGGCGCAAGCCGATCAGGGGCTGGTCATCAGCCGACCGCGAGATCCCGGCGCAATATTATGAATGGTGCGGCTCCTGGGCGGCGGAGTGGCTTCGGGTTCTGCGTCCCGGCGGCTCCGCGGTGGTCTTTGCGGGTCGGCGCCTGGCGCACAGGTATACCGGGGCCCTGGAGGATGCCGGGTTCAGCCACAGGGACTTGTTGGCCTGGCTGCGGCCGCGCGCCGTTTTCCGCGCCCAGCGCTTGAGCGTGGTCTACCGCAAGCGTGGAGACCTGGCGGAGGCGAAAAAATGGGCGGGTTGGCGGGTTGGCAACCTGAGGCCGGCGTTTGAGCCCATCACCTGGTGTTTCAAGCCTTATGCCGTAACCATCGCCGACAACGTGCTCGATCACGGGCTGGGCGCCATGAACGCCGACCGTTTTTCCAGCCTGACCGGCTCCAGCGACAATGTCCTGAGGTTCGGCTTTGAGGAAGGGGAGGGGGGACTCCACGAGGCGCAGAAACCCGTAGCCCTCCTCCAGGCGCTCATCGAGCTCTGCACGATCCCCGGCCAGGTCGTCCTCGATCCTTTCATGGGCAGCGGGAGTACCGCTGTGGCCGCGGCCCGTTGCGGGCGTGGCTACATCGCGATAGAGCAGGACAGTGGTCTCTGCGACCTGGCCCGCGAGAGGCTTGCTCTCATCCCGCAAGGGCAGCCGGGAGACTCCGGTTCCATCAGGGATTGAAGTAGTCCGGCTCGCCGCCCGCCTTCCACTTGATGTTGCAGCCGATGCTGTTTTTCTGGTCTTCCAGCGGCGGCTGATCCGCGAGGAGGGCATCGACGGCCGCTGAGAGGTCGGCGCCCGTAGGGGTGCCGTTGTCGGGCCGGCTGTCATCGTACTGCCCGCGGTAGACCAGCTGGTGGGAGCTGTCGTAGAGGAAGAAGTCCGGAGTGCAGGCGGCCCGGTAGCTCCGGGCCACATCCTGGGTTTCGTCATAGAGATAGGGGAAGGTGTAACCGGCGATGGAAACCTCCTCGACCATCTTCTCGAAGCTGTCATCGGGATGCGTGGAGACATCGTTGGCGCTGATGCCGACGACCTTCACCCCGCGCTCCTGGTAGTCCCTGCAGGCATCTGCAAGGTGCTCCCGCAGATGCAGGACGAACGGGCAGTGGTTGCAGATAAACATTACCAGCACGGGGTCGCCTTCGAAATCCGAGAGGCTCACGGCGCCTCCGCCGGTGGAGGGAAGGCTGAAGCCGGGAGCCGGGGTCCCCAGCTCGACCATGGTTGAAGGGGTCAATACCATTGGAGTTCGTGTCCTTTCGCTAGATTATTTTTTGAGTTCGCGGATGCTGATGTTCCTGAAGCGCACCTTGGAGCCCCTGGGCCAGCTCTTGCCTCCGTGGACCTGGATCGCCACGCTGCCGGCGTCCGGTATGCGCTTCTTGTCATCTTCGAAGTGAGAGATGTGCCAGCCGTTGAGCCAGGCATCGATCGTCGGGGGATTGGAGGTGATCCGGGCACGAACCTCGTTGTACTGCCCGAAGCGCCAGACCTTCTTCCAGTCAGCCAGGGCGAAGGCCAGGGGTATGTTCTGCTTGTTGTCATTGCCCTTCCGGATCGTCTTGTCATCGTTGAGCTCGTAGTTGCGGACGTTGAAACCGCCGGTTCCTTCTCCATAGATCCCGGCGACGTTCCCGTTGCCGTGCCAGTCAACCATCAGCTGGTAGCATTGGCCGCGTTCGGTCGAACGCAGGAAGATTCCGCTGCAGACTCCCCAGTCGGGCTTTGTCTCGATGACCAGCTCGAAGTCGGAGAGCTTCCGGTCGGTGACCATGACGCCGCCGTTGCCGCTGCCGGGAGGGTCCTGCTCGCCTTCCCAGGCGCCATCGACGTGGCTCCATCGGCCGCCGGTACCGTGGCCTGTGCGGATCTTGTGCCATCCCTTGTCGTCTGAGGAGAGGGATTCGAAGCCTGTCGGCACGCCGTTGGGCTCGAGCGGCTGGATGCGGATGTTGCGGTACTCGACCCAGCCGTCGCTCGCATGATAGTCCTGCAGGCCGATGAAGCCTTTCTTCGGCCGCGAACGCATCTTCTCGTTTTTCTCATCATCGGCGGCGATGTTCAGCACGCCGGCGAGCCGTACGGAGATCCTGCCTCCGAGGCAGATGATCTCGAAG